>CALMBE010000193.1 GCA_937860165.1 uncultured Planctomycetaceae bacterium | reverse complement strand
CGGAGTACCGCCGTGGCCATGGCACCCTCCATTGTGAAAAACTAATTGGCCCTGCCACAATCAATAATTTACTTGCAATCCTCCCTGCGCCCTGTAGACTGAGGGCGACTGACTCCACGGCACACAGGATCATGGCGATTCTCTTGGACTCTTACGATGTTTCTTTAATTCAAATCACTGGAAGGTGAAACATGTTGCCCAGAATTTGTATCGCAGTTTTCTTGATGGGGTTCTTAGCAACAACGGCTCTTGAGGCCGCACCGCCAAACATCGTTATCATCTGGGGCGATGACATTGGCCAGTCGAATGTCAGCGCGTACTCGCGCGGCATGATGGGTTACCAGACCCCCAATATCGACCGCATCGCCCGCGAGGGGATGATGTTTACCGACTACTATGCCGAGCAAAGCTGCACGGCGGGTCGCGCTTCGTTCCTCACGGGTCAGCACGGCATGCGGACCGGCCTGACGAAAGTTGGCATGCCGGGCGCTACCGTGGGCTTGCAGAAGGAAGACCCCACCATCGCCGAGTTGCTCAAGCCGCTCGGATACGCAACCGGTCAGTTCGGCAAGAATCACCTTGGTGACCGAAACGAATATCTTCCCACGGTGCATGGTTTCGACGAATTCTATGGCAACTTGTACCACCTCAACGCCGAAGAGGAACCCGAGCATCCCGACTATCCGCAGAACCCTGAATTCCGAGCGAAATACGGTCCCCGAGGCGTTTTGGATTGCCGCGCGACGACGGTCGACGATCCGACGACCGATCCACGGTCAGGCCGAGTCGGCATGCAGACGATCAAAGACACTGGGCCGCTCACCAAAAAGCGGATGGAAACGATCGACGACGACGTGGCCGAGCGCGCTGCCGAGTACATCGGACGCCAAGCCAAAGCGGGCAAGCCGTTTTTCGTGTGGGTTAACTTTACTCATATGCACTTCCGCACCTACGCGAAACAGGAGAGTCTCGGTCAATCGGGCCGCTGGCAGAGCGAATACCACGACGCGATGATCGACCACGACAAGAACGTCGGCACGGTGCTCAAGGCGCTCGAAGACGCGGGAATCGAGGACAATACCTTTGTCATGTACAGCACCGACAATGGTCCGCACATGAACTCCTGGCCCGATGGGGGCATGACCCCGTTTCGCAATGAAAAAAATACCAATTGGGAAGGTGCTTACCGCGTCCCCTGCATGGTTAAATGGCCCGGCAAGATCGAAGCCGGCAGCGTGTCCAACGAGATCGTGTCGCACCTCGACTGGCTGCCGACGCTGTTGGCCTTGGCGGGCGACGACAAAATCACCGAAAAATTGCTGGCTGGCTACCAAGCCGGTGAAAAGAAATTCAAGGTTCACTTGGATGGCTTCAATCTGCTTCCCTATCTGACGGGGGCTGTCAAGAAGTCGCCACGCGACTCCTTCATCTACTGCAACGACGACCAGCAACTCACGGCCCTGCGTTACGACAACTGGAAACTCGTGTTCTTGGAGCAACGTGTGCGAGGCACTTTACGGGTTTGGGCAGAGCCATTCGTCACTCTGCGGATTCCCAAAATGTTTAACCTCCGAACAGATCCCTACGAGCGGGCCGACGTCACGTCCAACACCTATTACGATTGGTTCCTCAGCCATGCTTTTGTCGCAGTGCCCTCGCAGGAATTCGTCGCCAAGTTTCTCATGACTTTTAAGGACTACCCGCCGCGGCAGAAAGCTGCGAGTTTCAACCTGGACGAAGTGATGGCGAAGCTGCAAGAGGGGAGCGGTTCTAAGTAAGTCACTGCGTAGCGGTAGCGCCTACGGTCGGCAGGTAAGTGCGGCACTTATGTGACGACTCAAGATCGTTGGTCACTGGGTGTTCCCTCCTGCGATGCCTCCTAATCGTCGGCTTCCAAGAGATCTTATCGAGGTTAATTGTATGAAACCCAACTTCACGCTGGCCTTGCTTAGCCTGGCGGTAGGCACAGTGTTTGCATTTGCAGTCAGTGCCCAGGAAGTCCTGCCCCATGCGGAACAGCCCTTCCGAGGCAAGATCGGTCGCACCGGTGCGGAGTCCAGTCCAGACTTCCCTCAACCGGTCTCCCCGCCTCAAGGTGCGCCTAATATACTCATCATTTTGACCGATGATGTCGGCTTCGGTGCCTCTTCGACCTTCGGCGGACCGATTCCCACACCGACGATGGACCGACTGGCCAACGCCGGACTGCGTTACAATTCTTTCTGTACGACGGCGCTCTGCTCTCCGACGCGCGCTGCCCTACTGAGCGGGCGAAACCACCACTCGGCGAGCACCGGCGTCATCATGGAGCTAGGCACCGGCTATCCGGGCTACAACTCGCTCATGTCCAAAAGCTGTGGCACCTTTGCCGAGGTGCTTAAGCAAAACGGATACAACACCTCCTGGTATGGGAAGAACCACAATGTCCCTGACTGGACGAATAGCCAGGCTGGGCCGTTTGATCTCTGGCCGACCGGGCTGGGCTTCGAGTACTTCTACGGCTTTATCGGGGGCGACACCAGCCAGTGGAACCCAGCATTGTTCGAGGGCACCAAGCCGATCGAGCCCCCGCACGACGCGAAGGATTTCTTCCTCGACAACGCCATGGCGGACCACTGCATCGACTGGAAAGGTCTCGTCCCCGATTGTCAGTTCTTCGTCGAACACTCGCGTGCCGTTCTGGGAAAAGGAACTCCAGTTCGCGCCGAGGCGGTGTCTCTCGGCCATGCGCCATTCGAAGCCAAGCAGCGCGCCGGACTGGTCCCGGTCCAGGCCGAGGTCATCGTCGAGGTTGACGTCGTCGCGCCGCAGCGCGACCGCTTCCGACACGCGAAGCCCGTGCCGGTACATCATAAGCAGCAACAGATGATCGCGGGGTGGTCGGGCGGGGATCGCAAATCTCTGACGCCGGTGGCGCGTGAAGTCCTGCGCCTGTATCGCGCCGCCGATGATTTCCGGCAATTGACCGGGGCGCTGGCCTTATTGCTGCCCGTCAGTCTGGAACTGCCGGTGGCGGCGCGGGCGCGCATGGGGGTCGGCGCGGCGGCGCCGGTGACTTATCTCGACCTGCTCAAGATCAAGCCCGTACTTATGCAGGAACTCGCGGCGACGTTGGCGGCGAAGCAGGAACGGCTGGAGCGTTATACGCCGGAGGAGCTGGACGCCGCGAAGCTGGCTTATCAGCTCAAGCTGATTGAATCCGTCGGGGCCAATAATAATTTATTCCGCGTCATCCCGCCTTTGTGGGAGGGACGGGAAGAATGGCTGGCGCCCTGGGCTTTGTTGCAGCAGGGTTTCGGCGCACCCGCCGGGTTGGCTTTGTTCCGGGCGTGGCAGGATGCGGCGGCGGCTTGGCGGCGGCAGGATGATACGGCATGGCGGCAGGCGGCGGCGCAATTGCGGCAGGCGACCTCGCAGGTCGCGCCGCCGTCGCGGCAAGGCGTTTTCGCCGTCGAGCTGGCGCTTAATAAATATGCGCCGGTGGATGCGGCGCTGCTGCTGGTGCTGGGCGGGCTGGTGGCGCTGGGGTTGGTGCGTTGGCGTGGCGGAAAATTCTGGCGGCGCGCGGCGTACGGCGCGTTGTTGGGCGGGGTGGCGGCGCTGGGGCTGTGTATCGCGGCGCGGATGTTTATTCTGCTGCGTCCGCCCGTCACCACCTTGTATGAATCGACGTTGTTCGTGGCTTTTGTGGCGCTGGCCGCCGGGCTTTATCTTGCAACGCGGCGGCGGCAGGAGGACGGCGCGCTGCTGGGTGGCGTGATCGCGGCGCTGCTGTTGTTATGCAGCACGGTGTTCGGCGCCGACGGCGATACGCTGCGCGTTTTGACCGCCGTACTTGACACCAATTTCTGGCTGGCGACGCATGTGGTGTGTATCACTGTGGGCTATGGCACGGCGCTGTTGACGGGGATGATGGCGCATGTGCATCTGGCACGGCTGGCGCTGGGGATAACGCCGCCCGCCTTGCTGCAATCCGTTGCGCGTATTCATATTATGGCTTTGTTCGCGCTACTGTTCACCGCGGTGGGGACGATGCTGGGCGGCATTTGGGCCGACCAATCTTGGGGGCGGTTTTGGGGCTGGGACCCGAAACCGAACACCTGCTCGACTCGACATCGGGCCTCGAC
>CALMBE010000192.1 GCA_937860165.1 uncultured Planctomycetaceae bacterium | reverse complement strand
GCCCACCGGCCGCGAGGTTAGGGAAAGTGCCACAGAAAACATACCGCCGATGGGAGCTGTCAGCTTCACAGGTAAGGGTGAAATGGTGCGGTAAGAGCGCACCAGCAGACGAGGTGACTCGACTGGCTAGGTAAACCCCACCTGGTGCAAGGCCAAGCAGAGAGCAGAGTCGGTCCGACTCGCTACGACTCTCGGGTAGGCCGCTAGAAGCTACGAGCAATCGTAGTTGTAGAGGAATGACCATCACTCGTTCTCGAACGAGTACAGAACCCGGCTTATAAGTCCTCTCCGGTTTTATTGCAGCAAATAGCCCCGGCCAGCCAGGCTGACCGGGGCTATTCTGCTAGCTTGCTCATTAGAAATCTTCTCGGCCTAGCGCCTCGAACGATCGGGTGTTACGAATCGGCGAGCATTGGGCGTTAGCCACCGTGGTTGCAGGTCACTTACGTACCCCGCTCGCCGGAACAACCGAACGGGATTTGCTCTAGAATCGCGGCTGCGAGGGCTTAAAGGGCATCGTCGCCGTGGCGGAATGCGAATTCTGAGGCAACCCCTGTGCTAGCTGCGGACCACTGACTGTCCCAGCCAAGGGAGCATGGTTGGTGACCGGCCGAGGCTGAACCGCAGTGGTTGCGGGTTCACCGGTTCGTTCATTTGGGATCATTTCCTCGCCGATCACCTGCAGCAACTTGGAAATGCAGAGCTTGTTCATGCTCGTTCGCAGGTCATGGGCCTCGGTTCGCAGGTATTCGTGCATGCTCTTGGGCAAGCGGACGGTAATCACACGAGTCGGTTCGGTTTCGGGATCCGAAGCGTTTTTCTTCTCACGCAGTTTGACGAGCATTTTTTGGATCCGCTCGAACTCGTCCGTTTGCTCAAATTTGGTTAAATCCTCAAAAGCCGCAAAACGCTTGCGGACGATCCCATCGATTCCGAGCACTTCCCGAAAAAAAGTCACCCAGTCGGGGTCCTGGCGATAAAGGTTGTCGGCGACTTGTAGGACTTCCCGATAAGTTTCCTGAGATTGAACTAGCACTGGTCTGGTCTCCTTACGCATTCAGCAGGTTGGTTCTGTCGGACGAGCCGCTGCGGCCTCCGTGTCTGCCCCCAGTATCCGCTAGCGGGAAAGTGATTCACGTAGACCCTTGCACTGCTTGCACTTACGTCGACTTGACTCGGCTGCCTAATTTCGTGCATGCCCTGCACGAGTCTTGCGCTCGACGCATTGCACAAAAAATAGGCACGCCACTAGTTCCCGCCCACTCGACTGTCCAGCTAGAAAACTTGAGCGAAATCCGCTCCGAAGATTCGGTTTTACCGCGTGATTAGCACGATTTTTCGAGCAACTTGGACTTATTTGCCCTTTGAAAAACTCCCCCCGCAACCAATGCGACCCCGACCCCAAAATCCCCAGCCCCCGATCCCCAGCCCCAAGTCCCTGACTTAGATCATCAATTTCACATCCTACATCACACATTTCCCCCTGTGTCAAAAACTCCTCGCCGTCGTCCTGGTAGTAAGACTTCGCTATCGATGGTTCGTTCCTCGAGTGGCAATGCTTGGGTGTTCGATCACCCACGAGTAGTCCGCGACTGCGCCGAGGACCTCGACGAAGTCCATTCTATGATCGAGGCGGGGGAAACCGACGTGGCCGTCGAGGAGTTGCGGTGGCTGCTGGAGCTCTGCAACGAGATGCTAGCCGCCCATTTTTTGCTGGGCAAACTGGCGGTGGAAACAAATCAGGACACCCCGCTGGGTCGGGGCCATTTCGGGGCTGGCTATCAACTCGGACTCCAAGCCTGGCGCCGTGCGGGGAAACCAATCCCCGTCGCCGCACTGCACCCGGCGAACCGCGTCTTTTTCGATTGTGGACGCGGGCTCACTTGGTGCCTCCACCACCTCGGAAAAACGCCTCTGGCCATCGAAGTCGTCGAGCAACTGCTGGAACTAGACCCGAGCGACCCGCTTGGCCTGGCAAGTTGGCTCGACGAACTAAAAACCGCCGGGCTGGAAATCGTGGATTTGGGTGGGATGTTTACTGGTGAGACTTGAAACCCGAACGCCCCGGGCCGATCAATTGTACACTCTAGGGTGCCATGCCCACGCCGGTACGCCGGTGTGGGCATGAGAATCTCCGAGCCAAACATGGCCACGGCGGAATACCGCCGTGGCCATGGCACCCACTATCTTGAACAATT
>CALMBE010000191.1 GCA_937860165.1 uncultured Planctomycetaceae bacterium | reverse complement strand
TGGCGGAACCGTGCTCGCCATGAACTGCCAGAACCGGATACGGACCACTCGGCCGCATCGCGGCAACAAGCCACGCCAACAGGAGTGGCCAATCGTCATCGTTGACATTAGCGAAACTCCTTAATTCTGTAATGTCACCACCCGTTGCTGGGATCGGCAACGACAACATCGCTTTGGCACGCCGGAAATAAATTGGCGATTCCTCGATAACCCGCCAACCGTTAGCATCCACCTCCACAACTTGCCATTTGTCATTGCACAAATCGACGTAAATCTTGCCGCCGTGTTCCGCCAAACGAAGATGCACCTGGCGTTCCGCGCCATCGAAAATTGCTTGTCCCTCTAGCACGGAGGTAGCATCCTGCTGCGCCTGTGACGATGGCGCTTTTTCAGACGCGACATAAAAACGACGCGCTAGCCAGCGTCGAAAATTGCGACTACGCATCGGAGCCACTTCGTAGTGATCTCCGACCTTAAATCGTGCGAAGGCGTCACCGTCGGGATTGTGAAATTTATCGGTGTCGGCTGTCAGTTGAACGATGATCGTGGCTTGCGACAATTTCGTCTCTTTTTCTTCGTCATCGGCTGGCCGTGTTTGTGATGAATGTTCTCGTGCCGTTGGCTTCCACTCTTCGGCAGTCGCAACAAGCAACTGCAATGACTCGACAGTTCCGCCCGTGTCGAGCCAATCGCTCACGTCGCCCTTTGGTGACAGGCCAGGGAGTTCGACGATGCACATCGATGCCGCGATCCCAGCTAGCGATTGGGCAACCTGTTGGGCGTGGTTGCGTCCAGCATCGTCGTTATCGGGCAGGATAATTACCCGCCGACCGCGAAGATACTCAGCGTGTTCCGCCTTCCATTTGGACACGCCACCCGCGTTGCACGTCGCGACCAATCCCAGTGAGCGGAGACGATCAACGTCCTTTTCTCCCTCGGGAACGAATATAGTCGCGGTAGGCTCGGCCAACAGTTCCGGCAGCCGATACGCCACCACGCGCACCCCTTTGACGTTCCATTCCCAATTGCCATCGGCTTTGCGCTTCCGTTGCCGAAAATCTTTTGGCATGAAGCGCACCACCTGGAACAGAAGTTCGCCCGCTTCGTTTTGGTATTCATAGGTGGCTTCGATACGGGGCTTGCCGTTCGTCGTGCCGTCCATCGATTTCGACTTAATCGGCATCGGCAGCATATCCGCCGTCGGCCTCAGGTCCAACACAGTCAAGCCGACCGCTGCGCAAATTGCTTTGGCCTCGCATCCTGCGTGGCATTTGACCAGCGCGCGGCCGTTATCGCCTTCCCCAATCGAAAGGCTTGCCCGCTGGTCTTCGTGGGCCGGGCAGCGTGCCAACCTGCCTTTTCCCGATTTCTTGGCGTCGGGAAACTTCGCCAATAGCCGTTCAACGGGGGTCATTGTGACCCCCTTTCCGCTGCGAGTCGATCCAGTGTTGCAGATCGGCCACGGGGTAGCGGACCAACCGACCACAACGGACGTAGGGCAGTCCCGGCGTTTCCTCGAATGTCATAGCCCACAGCTTGCGGGGCGAAACCGCCAGCATCCGCGCCGCGTCGCGGGCGTCCACCAGCAGCAGGGTGGGCTTCGTTCCTTGATCGATCATCGTCGTTCCTTTCGTTTGATTCGCGGCCCGCCGATCATCGCCACGATGATTGCCAGCGGTTCGCACGATTCCAAACTTAAGGGCGGTTCGGACAAACTTAATGTGTCCGCGCTATTTGTCCGAGAAATTCGCAGCGGGAAGTGCCATATTGCCGCAGAAAGCGGCCAGAAGTTTTTCTTTCGGACAAATTCGCGCCGCTTTCCAATTCAATTAGTCCGCGCGCGAATTACGCTTCCGAACACGGGTCAAGAGCGCGTCCAAGGCTTTCGGCGTCATCCCTTGCTGCTTGGCGAAGTCTGGCTTGTATATGCCCGCGTCGCGAGCCCGTTCCCAATCGGCTGCAAGTTGCGCTTCGCTTTGGACGGTTGAATAGTTGGCTTTTTTTCGGCCGCGCTTCTTAGGCGTTGTTGTCGCTGTTTGGACTAGTGTACCGATCTGCTCCGAACCGTCCTAACTCCCACGGCGACGCCACCTGATGCCGCTTGTGGAGGCAAATTGTGGTTCTCCCACGCATCACGCACCGACCGCACGGCAGGCCCCAGCAGTTCGTCAATCTGCTCGACCGTTCCGACGGTCAACTCCCGTCGCAAGACGCGAGCAACTTGCTCTACAGTGTCCCCAGACAGTTCAGATAACAGGGAAATTCGTTGCCCAGCCTCTGCCCACCTGATACCACTGACCATGCTGGCCAATGTCTCATTGGAATAGCCGCGCTCAAATTGATGCCGCTTTGCTTCGGCTGTGTAATGAAGTTCGTCGCGGAGCGATTCTAGAAAAGCAACCTGAAGGGCCGGAGTTTCCGGGCAGTGAAGTTCTACCGATTCGGTTTCGGCGGGTACATCATTCACAAACGCAAATGGATCGTGCTGCTTGGCCGACAGTTCTTGGATCAATGCTCGTCCTTCTTCCGCTACGCGAATGAAGCCGTCGCAGTTCGACAAAAAGAGTACGTCCGAAAAGCCGCGTTCTTGTGTCGCGTCATCGAACCATTGTGCAACGCGGCCAACTTCCCGTATCCAATCAGCCACGGGGTTAGGCTCCGTGGGCAACGACTGACCAATTTCGACAACCCTCGGCAACAGGGCAAACCATGCCGATGCAATCCGCCGCCGGTTCTCATCGCCCGGCGAGAATTCGTTCTCCCGAATACCGCTGGCCAGTTCGACAACCAAGTCGAGAAGTTGACTCGCCCGCTCCAGCAGACCTGCGAGCGCAGAATTATCCGCCATGATTTCGCCTTTCATTAGCCGGGCCGGCTTGGGCCGGACAGGGTGAAAGGCAAATAACTCCCCGCACCGGCTCAGGCCGCTTGGCGCTCCAGGTGGCCACCCGGCCGCGCCGTCCCGATGTCGCTAATCTAATTGATCTCGACGGTTCATGGAATCCAACCAGCGATCTGTGCAGCCCAACAGACGCTGCGACTGATGCGCCTCTTGGCAGCTTCGATAGGTCAGCTTGTGGCACGTTCGGCAACCGAAGTATTTTGCTCCGGGGGGCAGGAAGAGCTTGCCGACCCGCCGGTTGCAGGCCTCACCATTGACGATCAACGGGCAGGTGAACCACCACCGACTCCCGCCGAATTGCGTCGGGGTAGCTTGAAGATGAACCGGTATCCGCACGACCACTTCACCCCCCCAGCGGTATTTCAGAGTGATGATCGGTGCATCGCCCCAGGTGACAGAGAATCCGACAGTAGACCGGCTGTCGCCCGCCCCAGACCAGGTTAGTGTGCCCGAGGAATCCAGAAAAATTCTGCCGCGAAAATCCCGCATCGACATGCCGAGCGAGTCTTCGACAGTCGCTTTCGTACCGAACCGCTGCCAGCTTCCACTACCCATACCACCCCCTCACCCCCCAGGGGTTTTGCCAAAATCAATTGGATTTCGCGGGAGATAATCCCTTACAGAATTGTAGCACTAAGCCTGCTTGAGGGAACAGCACTCGAAGCCAGATCAGATAGGCTTCCCCGCCATGCTGACGACTCTTGCTCTTGAGTTCTGCTCACGTGAACTCCAGCTAATCCTTTGACGGCCAAAATCCCGCTAGGGCAACGGAGGCAGGCCAAGTTCTGTTAGGAATTCATTATGTTTCGCCGTTGCTTCGCGGATAGCCTGCTCAATGTCGACCAATGCTTCGTGAGTCTTCGCCAGGT
>CALMBE010000190.1 GCA_937860165.1 uncultured Planctomycetaceae bacterium | reverse complement strand
AATCCCAACTTTTAGCTGTGACAAAGCACTAGCTCTAAGATTCACCGAGTCGCCGGAGTCGACTGTCCTACAGATACCGGAGGAAGTGTAACCTCGGTGCCTTTCCAAACTCCTCGATCTTGGGGCGTGCAAGCGGGTTTCTTAAACCGCGATTCCAATTTCGCATATCGTTCAACGAGACCTTCAAGATTGATCCCTACTTCTTGAGATATCTCGAGTCGCACTCGACGCAATTCATTGATTACTGGATCATTCATTTTCAGCACTCATTCCCAGCAGTTCAAGTGGAGTGACCAACTTAGGTATTGCCAGTTTCAGTATACCATTAATATGAGCAATACTGTCAAATTTATTCACATTCGCCAGATGCTGGCAGTTCCAGGTTACCAGAAAATCGCAACTGTAATAGGAGGCAACAGCTAGGTGCAATGCGTCGCCAGAGGGATTGGCAGGCATGAGCTTCCGATCAATGTACTCTCGGACAATATCTCGAACTTCCGTTGAGATATGTAGGGGAATTAAATTCTCGATCAACTTGACCGCATCTGCACGCCCGGGAAACTCGCCACGCTCAAGTTCTTCGAGGACAGCGGCGGAAGTTACCAATTCTTCATTCACAGCGGCAACGTCGAACCATTCCCGCGTCCACAGCCTCCTCGCAACCATCGTCGGATGTGTACGAACTTCGTGATAAAAGCTTGGAATCGTTGTTTCGATATAGAATCGACTCATCAGTATTTCACGCCGAAGTGACAACCAAACGGACACAACTGCCCGCACTCAAGCGAAGCGGGTTGCACGAAGTATAACCGCTGCGGAGGAGAAACGCCAAGTTGATAGGAGGTCGCGCCAGGGCCAATCAGTTTTAGGTTGGCCTTAGTTGTCATTCCCGCGCAGAGCTTGCCCCTCGCGGAGGCGGGGGCGGGAATCCAGTGCGGAGGTTTGAGCGTGAAATACTGGATCCCCGCCTGCGCGGGGATGACGGGCTTGCCTCGGATCGGCATGTTCCCTATGACGAATTGAAATTCTGATCGGTCCTGGAGGTCGCGCCCCATAAATCCCTCCCCCCCTGATTCAGGCATTGCAACACACCCATGTTTTGCGGCAATGAGTCTTCCAGAGCGGCATTTCCCCCTGGGACTTGCCGGGATAGAATGTCTCGACGGCAACGTTTGCCGGTTTCGCGTTCCTGGCGATGTTCTGGAAGCGAACTCGTTTACCTCCCGCACAGAGCCCCCACGCACCGTTGACACTCGCACATAAAAACTCACTGTTTCGCCACACTCTTGGCGTTGTCATCGCGGCCGTGACTTTTGCCTGTGGCCTGGGTTCACCCAGTGCCGTTGCCCGTGTGGAAGATCCCCAGGTGAGCGAGCGGATCGAGCAAGGGCTTGAGTGGCTGGCTTACCAGCAGGAGAAGCTGGGCCACTGGGCAGCTCAGGGCCGCTATCCCGCGGCCATGACTTCGCTGGCCGGGTTGGCATTTCTGTGTGAAGGTTCGACCACGACTCAGGGCAAATACTCGGAAAACCTTCGCCGGGCTGTCGACTTTCTCGTCCGTCGGAGTCAAGAAAATGGATTGATCGGCGACACGGGCGACGATCGCTACACCTACGGCCACGGTTTTGCGATGCTGTTTCTTTCTCAAATCTTGGGTGAGGAAGAAGACTTTGAGCGTCGCGAGGATCTGCTCCAAGTGTTGAACAAGGCCATCCTCTTCACCGGGCAGGCCCAAACCGAGGCCGGCGGGTGGGGATATGTCAGTGCGAAGGACGGCAATGGATTCGATGAAGGCTCGACTACGATTACCCAAGTGCAGGGACTACGTGGTTGTCGCAACGCAGGCATTGCGGTGCCGAAAGAGATTATCGATAAGGCGATTGCGTACATTCATCGCTGCACCACCGACGAAGGGGGGGTGCAATACAGTTCCAAGGGAGGTGGGCCGCGCCCGGCAATCACCGCGGCGGCGATTGCGTGCTTGTTCGAGGCAGGGCAATACGACGATCAACAAGTGCCGCGGATGTTGGAGTATTGTGCAAAGAATCTCAAGCCCGACGAGCACGACGGCTTCGGCCATTGGCATTACGCCCACTTTTATTATTCTCAGGTGGAGTACCGCCAAGGAGGCGAAGAATGGGAGGCCTATCGAGATGCCGTCACGAGGCGGCTCCTCCGTGAAGTGGAATTGCTGAAAATTGGCGATGAATCCGTTGCTGTCTGGAAACAAGGCATGGTCGGCCCCGTTTATACGACGGCACTGAATCTGATCATGTTGCAATTGGACAAAGCCAGCCTACCTATTTATCAACGATAACCAAAGTGAAATCTCCTTCTCAACCGTTAGGATTTCTGCAAGGGAACTATGGAAACTGACAACCACAACAGCGCCGTGATCGATCGGCTGGCACTTGCCATCGACAGTATTTGCAAGCAGCTTGCCCAAGTGATCGTCGGGCAGGATGAAGTCGTCGAACAGCTCTTGATCAGTCTATTTAGCCGAGGGCACTGTATGCTCGAGGGGGTGCCGGGGCTGGCGAAGACGTTGCTGATCAGCACCCTGGCGCGCAGCCTTAATCTCTCGTTCAGTCGGATTCAATTCACGCCGGACCTGATGCCCGCCGACATTACGGGCACGGAAATCATCGAAGAAAATCGGTCAACGGGTCAACGCGAGTTGCGTTTTCTCGAAGGCCCGCTGTTTTCACACATTATTCTCGCCGACGAAATCAATCGCACTCCCCCCAAGACGCAGGCAGCACTTTTAGAAGCGATGCAGGAACGTCAGGTCACGGTCGGTCGCGTCCGGCACCAGTTGTCGGACCCTTTCTTTGTGCTAGCCACTCAGAATCCCATCGAGCAGGAAGGGACTTATCCCCTCCCCGAGGCACAGCAAGATCGCTTCATGTTCAAAGTATTGGTGACTTACCCGACATTCGACGAAGAATTTGAAGTCGCCCGCCGCACAACTTCCACGCTGGGCGATTCCGTGGTTCCTGTGGTCGACCCCGAGGAAATCATCGCCCTCCAGAAGTTGGTGCGCGAGGTTCCCGTTTCGGAGCACATCATTCGTTACACTCTTTCCTTGGTGCGGCAAACTCGCGTGGGTGAAAAAGGGATCCCGGATTTTGTTTCCGATCAATTGGCGTGGGGAGCCGGTCCCCGTGCGGTGCAATTCTTGATCGTG
>CALMBE010000189.1 GCA_937860165.1 uncultured Planctomycetaceae bacterium | reverse complement strand
TGGGTCGTGGTTCTGGGTGGAAAGCACTATCCCATTTCCATCCACAAGCGAGATGCCGGGTACGATGTGCGGTGTGCGGAGTGTACTTTTCGAGTGGTTACCGATTGGGAGTTCGGGCAGCCGCACTTCAAAGGCACGATTGACGGGGTCGAGGTATGCATCCAGGTGGAACGCCGGCACTTGGTGTATCGATTGTTTCACTGGGGTACCCAAGTCGATGCGATGGTGCTCTCGGCGCGGGCTGCCGAACTGTTGGCCCTGATGCCAGAGAAATTACCCCCCGATGTCACGAAATTCCTGCTCTCGCCGATGCCGGGCCTGCTCAAGAGTTTGCATGTGGAAAGTGGCGAGGAGGTGAAGGCAGGGCAAGACTTGGCAGTGGTCGAGGCGATGAAAATGGAAAATGTATTGCGGGCCCCCCGCGACGCCAAGGTCTTGCGGCTTCTAGTTGCTGCTGGTGAAACGCTTGCTGTCGATCAAGCGATTGTGGAGTTCGAGACCTGAAGGTAGTCGCCGGGTGCCACTTGCTTGCCAGTGCTCTTACCAGCCTAGCTCTTGCGTATTGCAGCTGGTTTTGGCTTTACCACTTGAAAAAGCAATGGCTGACTCTGGCTTAGGAGATCTTTTGCCAGCAAGAGCCATTCACGGTCCACTGTCGGCATAGTCGGTAATACTTCCGAAAGAGCACTGGCAAGCCAGTGGCACCCGGCATATTGCAGCTGGTTTTGGCTTGACTGTTTGAAATGGGAAGAGGATCAAAAAAGGGGTTAGAACTATTTTCTATCGCCCCCCGCTGCTTTCTTCGGTCGGCCGCGCGGGTGAATAAAAGGGGTCAGAACTAGTTTTCTGATAAATAGTTCTGACCCTTTTGTTATGCTCTGACCCTTTTGTTATGCTCACAGTCCAACGAGCGGCATTGTCGGTAATACTTCTGAAAGAACACTGGCAAGCCAGTGGCACCCGCGCTTACGGCTCGCCATGATGTTCTAATCGCTACAATCGGTCCGCACGGTTCGTCGGGTAAGCTATGCTTTAGGTGGCCCAGTAGAGGGCTCTTTTCTGTTGGTTCCGAGGACTTGCTCATGACCGTGCTCGTGGAAGATACGTTTGCCAAGATTGATGAGTTGCTCAGTCGCCTCGATAAATTGCACTCTTCACCCGCGGTGGCGCTGCAAGTTATGCAAATCACGCGCGATTCGGATTTTGACATTGCCGAGGTACAGCGGTGCTTGGAGTGCGACCCTTCCCTCACGGGTGAGATCCTGCGATTGGTAAATTCCTCGTATTACAGTCTGCCACGGAAGGTGACTGCCGTGGGTGAAGCGGTTTCATATTTGGGACGTCGTTCGCTACGGTTGGCGGTTCTTGGGTTTGGGCTCACGAAGGCCTTGGCCAAGGGTTGTCCGAAAGTTTTCCACGAACAGTACTGGCGTCGATCATTGTCGATGGCTGCCGTGGCCCGCAAACTTGCCGAACGTTGTGGGCGGCACGAAGTTCATCCCGATACAGCTTTTGCCACGGGGCTGCTGGCCGACTTAGGGATGGTAGTGCTTGCGCAATTGGAAACGGAAACCTACTTAAAGGTGTGTCAGAATACCGATCACCTAGTGACACAGCTGCGCGAAGAGCACCGACAATTTGGTTTTACGCATGTAGAAGTCGGATTGAGAATCTTGGCGTCCTGGCGACTCCCGGAAGAGATGCTGTGTGCGGTTGCCGAGCATCACCATTGTCCGCCTGAATCGGACAAGTTGAGCCAAGTTGTCAAGGTGGCGAGTGTACTGGCCGAGGTGTTGTGGACCCCCGAGAGCCCGCACATGCGGATCTTGTTACCCTTGCTGAAAACGCGGCTCGATCTGGGGGTCGATGACCTGATTTCATTGGCCAACGACTGCAAGCAGGCGGTGACGGAGAGCATGGAGGTGTTCCAAGTGCGCATCGAGGGCGAAATCGATATCGACGCGATCCAGCGCGAGGCCCGCGCCATCTACGAGGCCGCAGTGTTCGAGGCGGCTGCTAATCTCGATGGTCGGGACTAGTCGTTTGTCCAATCAGCGCTAGAAATGTGAGACTCGTCGCCATCGGCATCGGAACAATGCCGGCTAAAAACGCGAGATTGGCTGCCAAGCTTGTCTAAAAGCGCGCTCTGCGGTAGGCTCTGGACTTACAAATGTTCGGCGAGAAATTGCTTGACGGAACCATCAAACGCAGAAGATCCGCTCGAAGCCCAGCAGATGCTTTTGGAGAGTAGCTTGCCGTTGGCGTTCGAGGCCTACGACACGGCAGTTCGCGCGAAGATGCGGCAGCCGGTCGTGATCTTGCTCGACTGCGAAGACGCGATCGGGGGCGAAATTGCGCGAAGTTGGCTCGGCGACGATGCGGTGGATCATGCGATTGCCGAGCGCCAAGCGGACGATGACGAGTCCCTCACCGAGACGACAGTTTTCGCGCAGGCCTTCCCGCTGGCCAAGTGTCGCGGAGACATTTCTGCCGTGTTTCCCTACTTGAGCCCTGCGTTCGAGAGCGATCCTCCCGCGGAAGGATTTTTAGCGGTTGCCGTCACCTGCGGAGGAGCCTCGGTGCTAACCGTGCCTTTTGACGCACGACCGTAATCCGAGAAGTCAATATTGAACCACGACGACACGACGGAATCAACTGATTCGGGACTAGTAATTAGATGGTCGAGAGCGGAGAGTCGAGAGTCGAGGGCCAGCAACTAGTCTTCTGGCACTCGGCTCTCGACTCTCCGCTCTCGTCTTGCCTCCCACTGCTATCCACCGTATCCATCCCGAAACTAGGAAGTGAGAACCTATTCTATGGCCTATTCCATTGCGTTGATTCCTGGAGATGGCATTGGGCCCGAGGTGTGTGCCGCGGCCCGCGAGATTCTGCATGCCAGTGGCGTCGAGTTCGAGTGGCGGGAATATCCGGCGGGGGTAGCGGCTTTCGAGGCGTGCGGCGATCCGCTCCCCGGGGAAACCCTAGAAGCAGTGCGTGGGTCCGATGCCACTCTCAAAGGTCCCACTGCTACCGCCAAAGGGGTGGGGTTTCGCAGTGTGAATGTCGCCTTGCGACAGAAGCTCGAGCTCTATGCCAATTTTCGACCCGCACGGTCGTTGCCTGGCATCAAGACCCGCTACGAGAATGTTGACCTGATTGTGGTCCGCGAGAACACCGAAGGTTTATACAGCGGCTTGGAACACATCGTCGTCCCAGGAGTTGTGGAGAGCCTGCGGGTGATTACTGAAAAAGCCTCGCGGCGGATTGCCCGGTTTGCTTTTGAAACTGCAAAGCGTCAGGGACGCAAGCGGGTCACTTGTGTCCACAAGGCCAACATTCTCAAGCTCAGCGATGGACTGTTCCTGGCGACTTGTCAGGAAGTGGCGGCAGAATTCCCCGAAATCGCCTTTGATGATTGCATCGTCGACGCGGCAGCAATGAAGCTAGTGATGAACCCACAGAATTTTGATGTGTTGGTCATGGAAAACTTGTTTGGCGATATTCTTTCTGATCTGACCAGCGGCTTAGTGGGTGGTCTAGGAGTTACACCCAGTGCCAACGTGGGCGAAAAAATCGCCGTGTTTGAAGCCGTGCATGGGACAGCCCCTGATATCGCCGGCAAGGGATTGGCCAATCCGACGGCTCTGATTTTGAGTGGGGTCCTCATGCTACGGTTTTTAGGAGAAAAGGCCGCGGCCGATGCGGTAGAAGCTGCCGTGCGCGGGGTGTTGGCCGAGGGAAAAACCATCACCGGCGATCTAGGCGGCAATGCCACCACACAGGAATACACCGCAGCAGTGATCGCGCGGTTGGGCTAATGTCGAGCCGTAAACGTAAGTGCCCGGAGTCTTGGAACAATGTCGAGCCATAAACGTCAGTGCCCGGAGTCTGCCGCTATTTGGCCAGCGCAATGTCGATGCGGGAAAGGCAACATTCGCGGCCGAGGATTGCCATGGTTTCAAAAAGTCCGAATCCCACGGGCTTGCCGGTGACAGTTACCCGCACGGCGTGAACCAGATCGCTGATTTTGATCCCGCGCTGGTCGACGAACTCTTTGAGCACATGTTCCAAAGTGGCGGCATCGAAGTTTTCTATAGTCGCCAGTCGCTCGCGAAAATCGCTCAGCAACTCCCTGGCTCCAGGCGCATTGCGGAGTCGCTTGTCGAGAGTTTTTTCGTCGTAAGGAAGTTCTGAGTCGGGAACAAAAAAGTCTGTGTAGTCGAGAATATCTCCGCCGATCTTGATGCGATCCCCGGCGGCCTCGACGATCTGGCTGAGATAGGGCCCCGTGTCGCACGGCGGGGGGGTGCTTACAAGTCCCGCAGTTTGCAGGAACGGCAACACGCGGGCGACTTTTTGTTTCAGCGGTAGCTTCTGCATCGCCCGATCTTGAAACGCCATGAGTTTTTGCGGATCGAAACTAGCCGGGGCCTTGTTGACTCGTTCGAGCGAAAAATCTCGGATCATTTCCTCGCGGGTGAATTCCTCGGTTTTGTCGTCGAGTGACCAACCCAGAAGGAGCAGATAGTTGAGAATCGCGTCGGGCAAAAAGCCGATGTGCTCGTAGAAATCAACGATCACAGGATTGAAAACTTCGCTATTCACTTCCCAACCCATCCGCTGGGCAACGCGTTCGCCGTGTTCCTTGAGTTGGGCGAAATCTTTGTTCTTGAGGTACTTGTCGAGCTTGCGTTTGCTGAGTTTGTTCTTGCTGCCGGGCTCGGCGACATAGGGCAGGTGGGCGTATTGCGGGAGGGGGTAGCCGAGTTGTTGGGCGATGAAAATCTGTCGGGGGGTGTTTGAGAGATGTTCCTCGGCGCGGATTACATGCGAAATCTGCATGTCGTGATCGTCGACCACCGATGCCAAGTGATAGAGGCAAGTGCCATCAGCCCGTTGGACGACATGATCCTGTTCACCTGCCCAAGGAAAGACAACTTGGCCCCGGATGAGGTCGTTGATGACCAATTCCCCCGCGCGCGGCATCATGAGTCGAACAACCGCCTGGCGACCTTCGGCAACGAACTTGGCAGCTTCGACATCGGTTGTTGCCATCCTGCGCCGGCTGTAAGTGAACTGCTGGCCCGATTGCTGAGCCGCTTCGCGCTCGGCTTGGATTTCATCGGTAGTTGCAAAATCGCGATAAGCGGCACCGGAGGCAAGCAATTGGTCCACGCCCGCCTGGTATTTGGCGCTGCGTTGGGATTGGTAATAGGGAGGATAAGGCCCACCGACTTCGGGCCCTTCGTCCCAATCGAGTCCCAACCAGCGAAAACCAGCCAAGATCGGTGCGAGGGCTGCCTCGACATTCCGCTCTTGATCGGTGTCGTCGACGCGCAAGAGGAATTGGCCACCGTGCTGGCGGGCAAAGAGCCAATTGAACAGAGCCGTGCGCACCCCGCCGATGTGCAGGTAGCCAGTAGGACTGGGGGCGAATCGAGTGCGGACAAGCATGGGATAAGTTTCGAGTTGCGAGACGCGGGGCGACAGTTATCTGCTGGAAGATTTCGGACCAGGGTACAATCTTCCGCACCGACTGAAAGGTGAAGGCAATTCCTGAGTACAGAAGACCACTATCCTCGACCGACGCGATCAAGAAAAGGGGCTAAGCAGGGCCGATCAGTTTTTCAAGATGAGGGTGCCATGGCCACGGCGGTACTCCGCTGTGGCCATGTTTTC
>CALMBE010000188.1 GCA_937860165.1 uncultured Planctomycetaceae bacterium | reverse complement strand
GCTGTGGCCATGTTTTCTAGACTATTCACATGCTCACGCTGGAGTACCAGCGTGAGCATGGCACCCCAAAATAAATATTTGATCGGCCCTGCAGGCCCTGCCCGGCGATTTGTTCCTCGACGACTCCGGCGTTAGAATTAACTGCGTAGCGCACTTATCCACCTCCCTCGAACCGAGGAGTCTTCCATGAATACTGCAATTGCTGACCAGGCCGCCACGGGCGACAAATTTCGCTGCGAAAAGTGTGGCTTTGAAGTCGCGATCATCAAGGCCTGCCATTGCGATCCCCCCTGTGTCGAAATGAAATGCTGTGGCAAGCCACTGCAAAAGGTCGAAGCGGCGAAATAGGTGATGATGTCCTGATTGACTGGCTTCTTCGACCTGCCTACGCTACCAGTATGAATTATCGGCAGATCATCACAGTCGAACCCAATAAGTGCGGCGGCAAGCCGTGTGTGCGGGGTTTGCGCATGACGGTTGGGGATGTTCTCGACTACCTCGCGGGGGGTATGACCTTCGAGCAGATTCTGGATGACTTCCCGGATCTCACTCGTGAAGACATCTTGGCCTGTCTGGCGTTTGCCGCTGATCGGGAACGCGGCTTATTGGCGACTCCACAATCGTGAAGCTCTTGTTGGACCAAAATGTCTCGCACAAGTTGGTTTCATTGTTAGCCGATTTGTACCCAGACACAATCCACATGAGAAGTATCTCGCTCACCGCTTCAGACGATACAGCCATTTGGGATTTTGCGAGGCAGCATGATTTTGTCTTGGTCAGCAAGGACGAAGACTTCCATGTCCGAAGTCTTCTGATTGGGCCCCCACCTAAAGTACTTTGGGTACGAAGTGGAAATTGTTCCACAGAGCTCATCGAAACGTTGCTGAGAAAAAACTACGCTCTCATTGAGCAGTTTGTCACCGAAGCGATCTCAGGTTTCCTAATTCTGCAGTAGTGAAATAGACCCCCCCCTCACACCTCGCGGAGGGCGTCGACCACTTTCATCCGCACCGCCCGCAGGGCAGGGGCGAAGCCACCGATCAGTCCCATCACCACCGCCAAGAGTGCTCCCTTGAAAAGCACATCCGGCCCAAAGTTGAACGAGAAGACGACTTCGGTAAAACTCCCACCCATTGTGCCGGTGCGAATTTCGCCCAATAGCAGGGCCCCCGCACAACCTAGCAACGCCCCTAAAACGCACAGCACGAGCGACTCCAACAGAAAAGCCGCCAGAATGCTGAATCGCCCAAACCCCAGCGCCCGCAAGGTGCCGATCTCGCGCGCCCGCGATGCGATCGCGCCGTACATCGTGTTGGCCACGGCGAACATTGCCCCCAAGGTGAGAAAAAACGCGATGATCTGACCGATCATTTTGATAAAGAAACTCTGCTCGGCCAGGTCCGAATAATACTGTTCCTCGGTGACCGCCTTGAGGGCGACCTGTTCGTCGGCGGTGATGCGGTCGATCAATTGTTGTTGGGCATCCTTGCTCACCGCTCGAAGTTGTACGCTTGAGGTGGCCCCCGTGCGATTGGCCACCTGGGCCAGCACGCGCTGGTCAGTCCAGACTTCCGATTCCGAGGTTCCCCCGCCAGATTCAAAGTAACCGACCACTTTGAACGGTTTGTCTTGCACGATAAACTCCTCGCCGATTCGCAAGCCTTGGAACCGGTCCGACAACGCCCGGCTGACAATCGCTTCGCGGACTCCTGGGCGAAAATCGTCACCGGCTACAATCTTGAAGTTGTCGCGCAACAGCCGGGAATTGGGCAACACGCCCCGCACGGTAATGTTCGCGTTCCCCGAGCCATCGCGCTTCGAGATGTAACTAATCACCACCAATTCAGGGGCAGCCAACACGTTGCCTTGGTCATCCGTGGCGATGCCGGGGAATGTCATGATCTCCCGAGCCGCAGCCTCGGTCACTGCCGAAGCGGTTTCAGAAGTCGAGCCTTGCCGCAGAATGAGCACGTCGAGTGGACTTACCGAAGTATTGAAAGTTTTTTCCAAACCCCCGTACAACCCAAAGGCAAAGATACTCGCCCACACGACCATACCCGTGCCGAAAATGGTCATCAGCGACCCAATTTTGCGGGCCATCAGACTGCGGAGATTGTATTTGATGGGGATCATGTTTTGGTGAGTAGGTGAGTAGGTGAGTAGGTTGTTACACAATTTTTCGCAAACCTTCGACGACCGAGACATTCGCAGCCCGCCAGGCCGGATAGATGCCGCTCACCAAACCAATTGCCGTGGCGAGCGCCACTCCCGCTAGGGCGGTGCTCCAGGGGACATACAGCCAGCCGAGCCCAGGGACCCATTTACTGAAATCAACCACCTCGAACAACAGCTTCGCACCTAATGCACCGAACACACCCCCCAACAAACCGATGGCAACCGCTTCGCTCAGAAACAGCCCCAGGATGGTGCTTTGCGGAAAACCGATGGCCTTGAACAGGGCAATCTCGCGGGTTCGTTCGCGGAGCGCCATTGCCATCGTGTTGGCTGCGACACACAGCAGGGCCACCACCACGGCAATCGACGTGTAACGAATAAACCCGCGGACGTTCCCCATCATTTCCATAAACGACTGTTGAAACTGCTTCTCGGTCATCGCCCGAACCGGTGCATCGGAACTCGCAAAGGTGCTGTCGATTTTCTTCATCAAGTCGGGCATGATGTCGGCGGACTCCGCATTCAGCATGACTATTCCCGCATTGCCTGCCGTGGGGGCATTGATCTCTTTCAGGGAATCATCGAGATAGCTAAAGTGAAACCACAGCATCTCTCGGTCTGTAGAAGATGAGCCTTCGTAGATTCCCCGCACGGTGAATTCAAGATTCACCGGGTAAATGTCCCCCTTGAGGGGCACCTTGTCGCCGAGCTTCCAGCCTTTATTCCTGGCCAAGATCGAGCCCACCACGCACCCGGTCTTGTCGGCCTTCCAGGCCGCGAGTTGTTCGGGAGCCAACTTGTATTCCTCGAGCACATTCATAATGGAATTCGCGTCGGTTCCAAACTGGCCGAAAGTGATTTTGTCGTCCTTGTACATGCCCCCATACCAAGAGTAGGGAACCGCGTAGCGCACCCCTTCGATCTTGCGAATGCGGTCGACATACGCAATCGGAACATCGCCGGTGAGCCCTTGGACATTCATCGCGATGATGCGATTGTGAACCTTCGAGGCTTCGTTGTTGGCATCTTGGACGCTGAGGAAGGAATACAACATGACCACCAGAAACAAACTCACCGCGATGGAAGATCCGGTGAAAATCGAGCGGATTTTGTTGCGCGTCACATTGCGCAGAATCAACGGCAAGTATTTCATCGCGCCACCCCCCGGAGGCTGGTCTCTAGGGCCTCGATGTCGGCTTGCACAAAGGATCCCTTCTCCAGGTGGAGGAGTCGTTTAGCCCGCCGGGCTGCCTTGGGGTCGTGCGTCACCATGATGATCGTTACGCCAAATTGCTCGTTCAAGGATTCCAGCAAGTCCAGCACTTCCTGGGCACTGGTGGCGTCGAGGTTGCCCGTGGGTTCGTCGGCCAGCAGCAACACGGGGTCGTTGGCCAAGGCGCGGGCGATCGCAACTCGCTGTTCCTGACCGCCGGAGAGTTGCCGCGGGTAGTGGTCGGCTCGATCCGACAACCCCACGATCCGCAACGAAGCCTCTGCGTGTTTACGCCGTTCGGCTCGTGACAGGGGAGTAAGCATCAACGGCAATTCGACGTTTTCTTGCGCGGAGAGTACCGGCATGAGATTGTACATCTGAAAGATGAACCCCAGATTCTCGCTCCGCCATTTGGATAGTCGCGCTTCGGAAAGCTCGCCCAGGTCTTGGCCATTGACGATCACCTTGCCAGTCGTGGGGCGATCCAACCCCGCGCACAAGTTAAGAAGTGTCGACTTGCCAGAACCTGAGGGGCCCATCACGGCGACAAAGTCTCCCTTGGGAATGTGGAGCGTCGTGTTCGTCAGCACGGGGATTTCCAATTTGTCGCGCATAAACCCCTTGCTCACATTGAGCAGGGCGACGATCGACTCGGCATGGTTATCAGACATTGGTTTCCTCAAAGTTTTTTTCCCCGCGAATCACGCGAATATACGCGAAACTAGTTTTATTCGGTCGGAGACCATCCTAAATAGGTTTCGCCTATTTCGCGTTTTTCGCGGGCAGCAATTCTATTCCGGCAACTTGACCTGGTCGCCCTCTTTGAGATCGGGGGGGGATTCACGACCACGCGCTCGCCACCCGCGAGTCCACCGCGAATGGCGATCAGCCCGTCGTGCGATTCCCCTTCGGTTGCAAGTGCGAGTTTCCGCACATGATCTTGCTCGTAGAGCCACACAAATTTTTCCTTATCTGTTCCCTGCACCGCCGCGACGGGAACAAACACTCCTTTTTCCTGGGCTTGATTTGGTTCCTTGGCGTCGGGAAGAAACAACACCGTGGCACTCAACTCGGGGAACAGTCGTTCATCGGGATCGAGAATCGTGACTTTCACTTTCACGATTCCGCGGGTGCGATCCCCCATGGGAATAATCTCGCGGAGTCGGCCTTGGTATCGATGATTCGGCACGGCATCGACCACCACTTGTGTCGGCTGGCCTTTGCGCAGCTGGCTTAAGTAGTCTTCCTTCACGTCGGTATCGACTTCCAATTCATCCAGTCTGGCAAGTGTGATGACAGAACCACGCCCCGAGCTGGCCCCCATGCCCCCCGGCATGATCGACTCGCCCTGTTCGGCATCCTTAGTGACCACCGTACCGTCGAAGGGGGCGTAAATGAACATGTTCTTGATCGCTTCCTCGGCTTCGATCACGTTGCTCTTGGCGGCATCCAGGGCGGCAATCCGCGCTTCTTCGGTCGACTGGGCAACTCGAAACGCAGTTTCAGCTTGTTCGACCGCTTCCAGGGTTCCCGCGTTGCGCTCTAACAGTTGTTGTTCGCGGGCCAGATTCCTTTCCGCTTGAGCCAAAGTGAACTGCGCCTCGGAGACTTGTGCTTTGGCCAGCGTGACGGCCACCTTCCGCGAAGCGAGCGCGGCATCCAGGTCCGAATGTTCGAGTTCCGCTAATAAATCCCCCGCCTTGACTTTGGTCCCTTCTTCCACAGGGATGTTCGCAATCCGACCCGGAACCTTGGCTCCCACGGCAGCTTGCCAACGCGATTCGAGATAACCGGTCGCAGTAAGTTGTGCCGAGGCTTGTCCCAGGGTCATGATCCGCACGAGCTCGAGCTTCACCACCGGCACCGGGAACAAGCGATCCTGAAGTGCCCAGTAGGCCCCCCCGCCAAATGCTGCCAACAAGGCCAATAGCAAGAGGAGTCCCACCAGCCGCATCGACCAAGAAGTCTGCCGAGCCTTCGTGCGATCGATCTTCAGCGCGGAGAGCTCACCGCGCAAATCGGCAGCCTTGGTACTCATGGGGGCAGCAGCGGGGCTAGGGGGTGGGGAGCATGGCTGAAGGCGAAAACACCATTGTCCCGCATTTTTCCCGCCCTGGAAAGGGGAAATACATGTCAACCAGGGCCAACCAGGTTCTGATTCCTTGGGTCAGTAGTCATTCAGGGCCGATGAATTATTTAAGTTGGGGGGTGCCATGGCCACGGCGGTATTCCGCAGTGGCCATGTTTGCTCGGAGATTCTCATGCCCACACCGGCGTACCGGCGTGGGCA
>CALMBE010000187.1 GCA_937860165.1 uncultured Planctomycetaceae bacterium | reverse complement strand
CTGCGGCGACCCTGATTCGTCTGGCCAGAATTGGCCGCACCGTTCACAATGAGCGTCACCACCAACCTGCAATTCGAGAGGTCAACTCGCATGTCGCGTCGCGCTGTCTACACAGGTTCGTTCGATCCGATCACCCTCGGGCATCTCAATGTCATCGAGCGCAGCAGCCGGTTGGTGGATGAACTGATCGTGGGAGTGGGGATCAACATCGAAAAGCACTCGTTGTTTACTCCCGAGGAGCGCGTGGACCTGATCACTCGGACGACCAAGCACATTACCAATATCCGCGTGGTGTTGTTTACGGGGCTAGCCGTGAAATTTGTCCGCGATTGCGATTCCCGGGTAATCATTCGGGGTGTACGGTCGCTTTCGGACATGGAAGTAGAATTCACGATGACCCTGGCCAACCGCAAGCTCGACCCGGGGATCGAAACGGTGTTCTTGATGGCCGACGATGAGTTTTCGCATGTGTCGAGCTCGCTGATCAAGCAGATCACTCCGCTGGCGGGCGATGAGGAACTGGCCCGCTTTGTGCCGAGCGAAATCTTGCCCGACCTGCGGGCGAAATTTCAGGAATGAGGTTTTCGCACGGCCCGGGGGACCATGCTACGTGATTCGCGCTTCTTACCCTGCGGCTTTGATGACGAGCAGCGCGAGCGACAGGAGACCGACCATGGCGAGTGTCGTCTTGGCTTTTTCAAACAACACGGCATGGGACAGACCGGATCGCTCGCTCACAGGCGCAAAGCTCGCTTGCGGTTTCGCAGCGGTTTGAGAACATTCGACCGCGGCGTTCACGTCGGGGGCTTCGAGCAGTTGGGTCGGGTTCGATTGCCAATGACTTGGTACCGAAGCGCCAGAGTTTTCCTTCGTGGGGCTGCTGTAACCGGCCGTTTGAGTCGAAAAGGGATTTGCAGTCGCTTGGTTTTCCCGTGGCGAATGCTTCACAGGATTATTTTGAGCGGCCAGTTGTGCGGGTGGTTCACGGTTTTCCCCGGGGATTCCGATATCGGGAGCCAGCGAAGCCAAAAAGGAATCCACCCGGCCCCCGAAACTGCCTAGGGTGGTCCCTTGGCCCGCACCGAACAGCACCCCGGCGAGTTCACCCCGGTGATTGAAAATCGGTCCCCCTGAGTCACCCTGGCGGGCTTCGACATCGAGTTCTACCATTTGCTGTGGCAAGCCGACTTGGGGCGAATAATATTGCGTGCAGCGACCCGTGGCCGAGCGGTAAATCCCCGGGCCATAGCCGCAGATCGTGAGTTGTTCTCCCGGACGGGGAGCCGCCTCGGCAAGTGTCACAGGCTCGACGGGGGGCTCCCAAATCACCAGGGCGGCGAGGTCCCAGTCCGAATCGACTTTCAAGGCCCGCGCTTGCGAGGTGAATCCTCCTGGGAACACCACTTCGATGGGGCCTTTCGCATCGCGGACGACATGCCAATTGGTAATCACCAGGCCGAACTTCTCGCGGACATCGATTAAGGTGCCGCTACCGAACGAGGTGGCTCCATCTTCAGGGACAATCACGCGGACCACGGCAGGGTGTGGCTGGTTGCTGGTGAGGTGGGCCGTGGGTGAGTAAGCACTGCCGGGGAGATTTCCCAGGCTGGGCACGGATTTGAATTCAGAGGTGGTGTGGGCAAGCGGGCTCCCGAACTCTTCTTGCCAAACGCGAGCACAGTTGCTGGCCGAGAATTCGCCCCAGGCAAACGCTGTAAGTCCCAGCTGCGTCAGGAAAATGGTGCCCGCTAACGCTTTCCGGTAGCGGGCACCAGGAAATCCAAATTGGTAGTCGGGGGTGCGATTCAAGGGATGTCAAACTTTGCTGTTGGGTGGTTGCGTGCGACGTCGGCGCTCGTTGTCCTCCTCGGCGCATCTGGCGCGGGCCAGGTGCCGGTGCAGGATCGGCAACCCGCAGGATCGGCCTTGCGGCCAGCGGTCATGGGACCGACCGGTGGCGTGTCCACCGGTCACCCGCTCACCACCGCAGCCGCGTTCGGCATTCTGTTGAAGGGCGGCAACGCCTTTGATGCCGGCGTGGCGTCGCTCATCGCCGGCGGCGTGCTCGAGCAGGACCTCTACAGCCTTGGCGGCGAAGCGCTGGTCCTCGTGTATCCAAAGAAGGAAAACAAGGTCACCTCGATCGTCGGCCAGGGCTGGGCGCCGAAGGCCGTCGATGTCGACTGGTACCTGTCGCGCAACAAGGATCTGGAGGGTGCCGGTCTCGATCCCGCCGTGGTTCCCGGCGCGCTGCATGCGGCGCTGACCGTGCTCGAGAAGTGGGGCACGATGACATTCGCGGAAGTGGCAGCGCCGGGGATTGCCTATGCCGAGCACGGCTTCCCGATGCGCAACAGCACCGCGCGCACCATTCGCGGCCAGCTGAAGTTCATGGAGAACTGGCCGGCTAACAAGGCCTACTGGCTGAAGCCGGACGGGTCGCAATATCAGCCGGGCGAAACCATCAAGCTGCCGACGCTCGCGCGCACGCTGAAACGCATGGTCGACGCGGAGCGCGGCGCGAAAGGCCGTGGC
>CALMBE010000186.1 GCA_937860165.1 uncultured Planctomycetaceae bacterium | reverse complement strand
ATGATGGCGATGCCGCCCCGTTCCAGATGCGCCTTCAGCAGGCCCTGGAACGCGGCGCGCGACTCTGCGTCCAACGCCGTCGCCGGCTCGTCCAGCATCAACAGGGAGGGGTTCGAGGCCAGCGCCCGGGCCAGCTCCACCCGCTTGAGTGTGCCGTAGGGCAGGCCGACGGCCGGGCGGTCGGCGACATCGGACAGCTCCATCTCCGCCAGCAACTCGTCGGCGGTGGCCCGGCTGGTCCGCTCCTCCTTGAGCGCCGTGGGCCACCGCACCGTGCTGGCGAGGAAACCCGACCGGGTGTCGGAGAAGGCGCCCATCAGGACGTTGTCCCGGACCGACAGGCCCGGGAACAGCGCCACGTTCTGGAACGTCCGGGCGATGCCGATCTTGGCGATGCGGTGGGGCGGCACCGCCAGCAGGTCCAGTCCGGCGAAGGTGACCTTGCCCTCGGTCGGCTCGTAGAGCCGGCTGATCACGTTGAAGAGGGTGGTCTTCCCGGCACCGTTGGGACCGATGAGGGCGCACATCTGGCCCTCGTCCACCGTGAAGGTCAGCCCGTTGAGCGCCACGACGCCGCCGAAGCGCATAACCGATCAATTGCTTCAGACGGCTGAAGTGTTACAAGATTTGCGAATTGCAATTCTCCCCCTTCGTGTCCTTCGTGCCTTCGTGGTGAATCTTATTTTCAAACCCGCTCGAAAATCGTGGCGATACCTTGGCCGATACCGATGCACATGGTCGCCAGTCCCAGGGTTGCGTTGCGGTCGAGCATGGCGTGGATCAAGGTCGTGGTGATCCGCGCGCCGCTCGCTCCCAAGGGATGGCCAATGGCAATTGCCCCGCCGCGGACATTGACTTTGGCTTCGTCGAGCCCGAGCATCTGAATGCACGCCAAGGTTTGCGACGCGAATGCCTCGTTCAGTTCCACCAAGTCGATGTCGGCCAGCGATAGCCCCGCCCGTTGGATGGCTTTGTGCGTGGCGGGAACGGGGCCGGTCCCCATCACCGCGGGGTCAACCCCCGCAACGGCGGTCGAACGCACGCGAACCAGCGGTGCGAGCCCGAGCGACCGGGCTTTGGATTCGCTCATCATCAACAGTGCCGCCGCGCCGTCGTTCAAAGGGGAACTATTGCCGGCGGTGACCGTGCCGATTCCCGGCATAAAGGCCGGTTTCAAAGCCGCGAGGGCCTCCAAAGTGGTATCGGGGCGAATGCACTGGTCGGCGGTCACTTCGATGCGGTTGCCTTGTTCGTCGTGCCCCCAAACGGGAACGATTTCATGATCAAAAACACCCCCTGCCGTCGCCGCCGCGGCTTTTTGGTGACTGGCCAAGGCAAAGACATCTTGCGAATCTCGACTGATTCCCTGCGACTGGGCCAAAAACTCCGCCGTGTAGCCCATGTGCAGCGCGCCCTTGCTGGTGGCGTGGAACAGCTTCGGATTGAAATCGACTCCCGCATCCATCGGGATGTGCTGCATGTGTTCGAGCCCGCCGACAATTTGCACATCCTCGGCCCCGGCAATGATGGCGTGGGCCGCTTGGTTGATGGCCTGCAAACTGCTGCCGCAAAGTCGGTTAACGGTCGTTCCCGCCACGCTGGTCGGCAAACCGGCAACCAGCGAAACGATGCGGGCCACATTGAAACCCTGTTCGCGCTGCTGCTGGGTGTTGCCCAGGACCACGTCCTCGATCTCCGCCGGGTCAATCCCGGTGCGCTCGATGAGGGAGCGAATCACCGCGGCGGCGAGATCATCTGAACGAACGTGTCGGAAGACCCCTTTCTCAGGGTGCGCTCGACCAATCGCGGTGCGACAACAGGCGACGATAACGGGGTGTTTCATAGTGAGTCGTTAAGGAGTGCCAAAGAATTAACCACGAAGTCACGAAGGACACAAAGTTAGGACTGGTAAAACTCGTTTCCCGATTGAGCATATTCGAGTGCAAGCTTGGTTGGTCGGAATCTTTCTCCCAGGGATTCAAATTGTTTAAGCTTCTCGACGATCTTCGACGCGCCCAGTGTGTCGGCCCAAAAGAATAGACCTCCCTTGAACGGTGGGAAACCGATGCCGTAGATCAGGGCGAGATCGACCTCGCGCACATCGCCGACGATTCCTTCCTCGAGGATGCGGGTCGCTTCCAGCAGCATCGGGAGCAGGAGCCGCTCGGTGAGTTGCGGTGGGGAAAGGGGGCTGGGGGCTGTTGGCTGGGGAGTCAGGCAGGATTGGATAATTTGCTGCGCGGCGTCCGAGGGTTGCGGTTTCGCGCGGTCTTTGTTGCCGGGGGGATAATCGAAAAACCCCTGGCCCGATTTCTGTCCCAATCGCCCCGCAGCGACCATTGCCGGCAAGATCCGCGACTCTCTGACCCGATCCGGAAATGCCTGACGCATCACACTCCCCGCGTGCAGTGCCACATCGAGGCCCACGGTGTCGTAAAGTTCAATTGGACCCATCGGCATCCCGAAAGATGTCGCGCCCCTTTCCACCGACTTGATCGGTACCCCTTCTTCCAGGAGCAGCAACGCCTCGTTCATGTAGGGCAATAACACCCGGTTGACCAAGAAGCCCGGCCCATCTTTCACCACGATCGGCGACTTGCCGATCGCGCGGGCGTGGGCCACCACAGTGGCAATCGTGTCGTCCGAGGTTTGCCGACCGCGAATCACCTCGACCAACTGCATCCGTCGCACGGGATTGAAAAAGTGCAAGCCGCAGAATCGCTCAGGATGCGCGAGCCCATGGGCCAATTCGGTGATGGGAATCGTCGAAGTGTTCGACGCCAGAATCGTGTCCTCGCCCAGCAGCGGTTCGAGTCGCGCGTACAACCCGCGTTTCGCATCGGCATTCTCATAGATCGCTTCGATCACCAAATCGGCGGCGGCGATTTCCGAGTCGCTTTGGGTGCCGTTGAGTAAAGGGAGATACTCGAAGGCCCGCTGGGGATCAGCGGCACGGGTCGCCTTGTTGTAACTCACCTCGGTGACGACCCCCTGTACACCCCGCGCGACAGCTTCCGCCGAAGTATCACCGAGCGCGACAGGGATGCGGCGTTTGAGGTTCGCGGCGGCGATTCCTTGCCCCATCACCCCCGCCCCGACCACGGCCACGCTTTCGATCTTGCGCGGGTGTTGACCGGCGCCACTCGTGCGTTTCTTATTTGCGTCTTGCAAGAAAAATACATTCAAGAGCGATCGATTCACCGGCGAACCAAACAGCAAGGCAAACCCATCCGCTTCCATCTGGCACGCGGTGGTGACATCCACCCCTGCCGCGCCGAGCATCACTTCCAGTGCGGCCAGCGGAGCGGGGTAATGCCCCTTAGTTTCGCCTTGGATAGACGCGCTGGCCGTCGCACCGAGAAACGCGAGTTCTGTTTCGCTGATGGAAATCGGCCCCGACCAACGCACTCGATCACGTAGATACTCACGCGACTGCTGTTCGCTCCGCACGAGAGCGATTGCCGACTCGAGCAAACGATCCGCGGGTGCGCCGATTGCCAAGCCCATCGCTTCGGCGGCTGCGGTGCCGATGTTTTCGCCACTGGAAATCAGCTCCACGGCATTGGACAACCCAACGATTCTGGGCGTGCGAGCCGTGCCACCCCAGCCGGGAAATAGCCCCAACTTCACCTCGGGGAAACCGAGGCTGGTCCGCTCGTCGCGGGCCATGATCCGGCGATCGCACCACACGGACAACTCCGAGCCGCCACCCAAACACAAACCACCGATTGCCGCCACGGTGACAAACGGAGCCCGCGAAAGTCGTGCGAAAAGTTCTTGCCCCTGGCGACAAAACTTGCTCGTTTTCGCGTCTGCTTCGTCGATCCCCGCTACGAACTCACGCAAGTCGGCCCCAGCAATAAAGTTGCCCGGCTTGGTGGATCGAATCACCAACCCCGCCAAGCCCGGTCGGCGCTCGCACTGATCGAGAAACTCAGCGAACGCCGCCAACACTTCCCGCGACAAGATATTCACGCTCTTGACGGGTTCGTGCAGCGAGATGACCGCCACATCGGTGACGGGAAATTCCAGCGAGATTTTGGCGTTGTCGATCATGGAGGGGGAATGGGGGAATGTTGGATGTGTGATGTGTGATTGATGATGTCAGAGAAAACTAAGGCGAGCCGTAAGCGTCCAGAGTGCCAGGCGAGCCGTAAGCGTCAGCGCCCGGAGTCTTACGGTTCGCCTTAAAGCTCCGGGCGAGGGCACCACACCCAGGGCCAATGACTTTTTCACAATGGCGGGTGCCATGGCCACGGCGGTAC
>CALMBE010000185.1 GCA_937860165.1 uncultured Planctomycetaceae bacterium | reverse complement strand
TCCTGGATACTCCAATTTTTGTCCAGTGGTCGCTCAGTTCACCGTCACTTTAAGCGAGTATTGTGTTTCCGATGCACGTAGAGTAAACTTGGTCACGTCGTGATCACTAATTGGAAACTAATGTCGAAAGCTTAAAAACTCGCGAAACCAATTGCTAGCCGTCCTGGAAAATATGGTTCATCCGGCTCAAGCGTGCGCGGGCTTCAAAATCGCTAGAATACGGGCGTTTTGAGAACAAAGGGAATTATCGAAACGAAAGGGCCGTGGCTTCCCATGGAGAACACGACCCTTCCCTGCGTTCGATCGGGATGCTCGCCAGCAGAGCCCGACTAATCGAAGATTGTATCAAGTATTCCCTTTGTTCTCAAAACGCACGTCTTGCCCAACCAGACACGCTCAATCTACCACTGATGCAAGGAAACCATTGGGCTGCAACGACTTACGAAAAGTACGCTTCAGTCGGATGAGCCGAAAAAAATATGCACCTTTATGGGGGAGGACGTCCATACGCGAGCAGCCCCGCCATGTAAGTGGTGTGTCCCCATGGGCTGCCTTGCATGACTGCGAAAAAAACGTGCTCGCAATATCGGAATTTGCCAGAAAAACCGTTCCATGTTTCAGGAGTTGTTGTTGTCCAAACTTGAAAGGGTCGACTGTGAGTGAGGCTGGTTTGCAAGTGAAACGCGTTGCTATGGTTGGGCTTGGATTTGGCTCCGAGTTTATTCCGATCTATCAGGCCCACCCCAATGCGCGTGTAACAGCCATTTGTCGGCGCGATGAGCGCGAACTCCATAAGGCAGGCGACACGTTCGGAATTGATGCTCGCTACACGAAATATGCAGATGTACTCGCCGACCCTGATGTCGACTTCGTTCACATCAACACACCAATTCCCGATCACGCTCAGATGTCGCTCAAGGCGCTCGATGCGGGGAAGCATGTGATGTGCACCGTGCCGATGGCCACGACCATAGACGAGTGTGCACAAATCGTCGACAAAGTACGTGAAACTGGCTTAAGGTACATGATGGCCGAGACTGTGGTCTACAGTCGCGAGTTCCTGTTCATCAAGGAGATGGTCGGGCAAGGTAAGCTCGGCAAGATTCAATATCTTGCCGCGTCGCACCCGCAAGACATGGACGGCTGGCCGAGTTACTGGCAGGAGATGATTCCGATGCATTACGCAACGCATGTCGTGAGCCCTTGTTTGGGACTGGTCGACGGCGCGGCAGAGTACGTCAGCTGTTTTGGATCAGGGTCGGTGCGAAACGAGATCGCTCAGAAGTCTGGCAACCGGTTTGCCGTGGAGTCGTGCCACATCAAGATCAAAGACAGCGACTTGACAGCTCATATCTGGCGGTTTTTATACGATGTGGCACGGCAGTATCGCGAGAGCTTTGACGTCTATGGGACGAAGCAAAGCTTTGAGTGGACGCTCGTTGAAAACCAGCCGCACGTGATTCATACCGCCAAGAAACCGGAGGCGGAGATCCCCCAAGAAATCACCGTCCCCAATTACGCGCACCTGTTGCCGGAACCGATTCGTCGCTTCACCCTTCCTGCTGAGATTCATGACTCGGAGCATCTGTCCTTTGTACAGGGGGGTGGTCACGGAGGTTCTCATCCCCACCTGGTTCACGAGTTTTTGTCAGCTCTGCTGGAAGACCGTGATCCGCGCCCCGATGCCGTGACCGCGGCCAATTGGACTTGCGTTGGGCTGTGTGCTCATGAATCGGCGCTAAAGGGGGGTGAAAAAGTGTCCTTGCCGGAGTTTACGTTCGGCTAGAATTGCCTGATTAAGTCCTTTGACCCGAGAACGATTACGATGCATCGAACCGCACCAGCGAAAGCCTTTTGTTCCGCCATGAGCGGATTGAGCTTGAGTGGACCGGCCGGTCGATCGTCGATGAGACGATTCTCAAGTACGACTACGGCAGCCCGTTCTTGCGGATGCCTTGAAGCCGGAGGTTTGAAAGTGACGAAGCATAGCCGCATCTTGGTTGGATTTCTATTAGTGCTGTTTCCGGTAACGGCATGGGCGGGAGGACTGCCCGGAGAATACTATCGGGTACTCAACCAGGCGCTCGAACGGCAAAAGGATTCAATTCCCGGAAAGTCAGTCCGGGAGCCACCGCCACCCGACATCTGGACTCGCTATCCGGGTTTCCTTTTAGCTGCGGCCGTGTTGTACAGTCAGGACCGTCCCGAGAATCCTTACCATGGCGAACCGCGACTCCTTCACGCTTCAGAAATTCTCGGTGATATTCTGGTCGTGGTCAGCGAAGAGGATAAGTATCTTACTCCGCTAAACAGTCGATGGTTGGTATACGACTGGTTGGATAGCTACCGCTTGTTGGAGGACAAACTCAAACCCGAGCGCCGAGCTCGCTGGAAAGACGGGCTCATACGTATTGTGACTCTCATGGCGCAGGACGTAGAACGGCTCCAAGATTATCCGCGCTATCAAGCACCTTTTATTACGACCAGCACCAATCATTTCGCTTTGTGGTCTTCGACGGTGCACCTGGCTGGAATCGTGTTCGATCGGCCGGACTGGGAATCGCTAGGTGTCAAGGTCATGCACCGACTGGCGACCAGCGATCAGGCACCTGATGGATTCTGGGGGGAACACAGCGATGCGGGACCGACTGTCGGGTACGACTATCTGACGCTGTCGGCCGTTGCGCTCTATGCGGAACATAGCGATGACCCGGATGCGAAAGAAGCCCTTCGACGTTCGACCACTTTCCACTTGAGCACGACCTACCCAAATGGTAAACCGGTCGACGTTATCAACGGTCGAAATCGCGATTCTACGGCCAGTTTTTGGGGGCATTTCGGATTTAGTCACTTTCCCGAAGGACGGCGTTACGCCGAGTTTCTGCTGGGCTATTTCCCGGAGGCCTCTTTAGGGAAAACCTCGTTGGGACGCATGGCCCAAAATGCCCTGTACTACCATGATGGCCCAGCGGCTCCCATGCCGCTCGACCTGCCTGATTTCGAATATCGCATGAAAGTCCCGGCCGGGACACGCAAGACCGGTCCCTGGTACGTCTGCCTCTCGGGACTGATTGAAGCGCAAGCACCCCGCAACACTTTCTTTTTGGACCGACAGTCGCATTTGAGCGTCTTCCATGAAAAAACCGGTCTCATTATTACCGGAGCCGGTTCGAAACATCAGCCGGAACTGGCAACGTTCACCGAATCATTTGACGGAACCCTTTACCACATTCCCATCAGCAGCGATTTGTTGATGAGTAAAAAAGACGACCGCTTGGCGTTGGCCTACAGCACGTTCTTCTCCGAACTGCACGTCGCGCCTCCTAAGGAGAAGGAGCTCCGCTTTCGCTTTGACATCGTCCGCACACAAGGCCGCTCGAAAGATACCAGGCTGACTCTGCAGTTGGCCCTGCGTCCAGGAGAGATTCTGAAAACGGCTGGTGGAGAGTGTATTGAGCTGGGATCGGAGAACATCGATCTCAGTCCCACGCAGATCGGAGGCGCGATTCGACACGGCTCTTGGGAGCTCAGTACGAACTCGAAGGCCCATCTTCTCTGGCCAGTCTATCCTCACGATCCCTACACCAACAGTCCCGAAACGGAACTTGGAAAAGCCGTGGGTGCGCTGGTGATGCCGTTTGATCTTGATGAATTCACTATCCCCTATGAAAAAAAAGCTATCGAATTCCAACTGAAGGTCAACGCCGACGACTGATCGTCAGAACGGCTCTTCCTCTACAAGTCCACTCAAAAAGTGGTTCTCGAATCAGTAGCAGGAACAGCCCGACGGATGTTTCCACGTTGGTTCCTGCCACCCTTTCCGTCGACAACCCAGTTCGTAGCTCTGAAAATTCACGTCCCTGTGTTCGTTAAACGAAGGTTAAAATGCCCAGTCAACGTTTTACATGTTTGCTTGCGTCCGCGATTGTGTGTTATTCGTTGGTCGGAGTGCTACCAGCAGACGCCGAACAGTTGCTGAGCGCGTCGAGCGACCATCCAGATCGGGTCGTGATCCATCGTCAAGGAGTTGACGAGCGAATCCTGGCACAAGCAACTCAGTCGGACTTTCGTCCGTGCTATGGAGAGCCCTGGGGAGTTCCCAACTCCACAGTCGAATGAAATTGTGATCATTCGCCTGCAAGAGTTTGAGGGCAGTGCCCCCTGAATGCGGAATTCTATATGAGCCTAATGTTACTACTATCCGAATTTAACTCCTGGATACTCCAATTTTTGTCCAGTGGTCGCTCAGTTCACCGTCACTTTAAGC
>CALMBE010000184.1 GCA_937860165.1 uncultured Planctomycetaceae bacterium | reverse complement strand
GAGCGCTGCCGCGCCGAAGGGCGCTTGCCGGGTGACGAATGACGAAATACCCAATGACGAATAGGTCGTAGGCCGGAACGAGGTATTCCGAAGTTCCGGCAACACTGGCGAATCATGCCTGAACTGCGGAGTACCTCGTTCCGGCCTACCAGCTAGAAAAGTCGCCGACACCTGTTTCAATTGCTGGAATGACAATGAATGCACTCCGTGAAATCCCCGAAATGGTCGCCCTTCGCAGTAGCCGGGGTTTGGTGCGAATCCCGCCCGAACTCGATGTCCCGCTCACTCCGCGGGTCAAGCAACTCATCGACACCCCCGAGTTTCGCCGACTCGCACAAATCAGCCAATTGGGACTCGTGGGGCTCGTTTACCCGGCTGCCAATCATACCCGCTTCGAGCATTCGCTGGGCGTGTATCGCATGGCCCTGTTGTTTCTGGATCGCCTCGCAAACGATCCCCGGTTCGTGTCAACGATTAGTCCCCGCGATGCCGAGCGATTTCTGATCGCTGCCTTGTTGCACGACTTGGGGCACTGGCCTTTTTGTCACCCCATCGAGGACATTTCCCTCCCGCGCGTACCCAGCCACGAGCTCTTTGCCAACAGTTTCTTACTCGAAGGCGAAATCGCCGATGCCCTGCGGGAAGAGTGGGACACCCAACCCCGAGAAATCATCGAAATCCTCTCTGGCAAGCCTCAGGATCGCCCAGGCCGCGTGTTGCGAAGTTTGTTGTCGGGTCCCATCGATGTTGACAAGCTGGACTATCTGATGCGCGACAGTCTGCACGCCGGCGTGCCCTATGGTCGCAACTTCGATCAACCCCGCTTGATTCAAAGCCTCTGCCTGAACGAAATGGGGGACGGGCTGGCGATCACGGACAAGGGCAAGACCGCTGCCGAGATGATGGTTTTCGCCCGCTATGTGATGTTCAGCGAAGTGTACTGGCACCACGCAGTCCGCTCGGCAACGGCCATGTTACAACGTGCATTTTTCTTGTTGCACCAATCTTTGGATATCGACACATTGTTTCGACTGACCGAACGCCCAGTGATCGACGCCCTGTTATTGGCGGCTGGCGATGGACCCGCACGCGAATTACTGGACGGCTTATTCGGCCCCGTGCGGCGAATCTACAAACGCGTCTCGCAATACAGTCTCTTTCAAGAACCCCAGCTTTATCAGCGCCTCGCCCGCAAGCCGTACCCTTGGTTGATCCGCTGCGCCGAGAATTTTGCGGGTTTGGCAAGTACGGCGCTGTCGAGGATCGTGGCCCCCCACGAAGTGCTCTTCGATGCCCCTCCGATGAAATTGGAAGTTGAATTCCAAATCGACGTTTACTTCCCCAAGGAAAACTGCTTTCGCCGCCTGGGAGATATCTCCCCGGTGGTGAGAACCCTCGCCCGTGAGCAATTCGACGACTACGTCAAACGGGTCCGCATCTTCGCACATCCCCGAGTGGCCGAAGACTTGCGTTCGCTCCCCCGCCTACCGGAGCTGATCGCCGAAGCGGCGGAGTTGACCGGTTAAACTCATTCAGTAGTTCACAATTCCTAAGAACGTGTTTTGAAATTACCTGAGCCGAACGCGCTACAGGATTATGCAAGTGCTAGAGTATGTTCTAATTTCCCAGTCGCTTGGAACTACTAAGAGCCTATCCAAATACCGTAGGACGGTCTCTTAGGCCGTCCGGAGGTTGAATGG
>CALMBE010000183.1 GCA_937860165.1 uncultured Planctomycetaceae bacterium | reverse complement strand
GCCGGGTCACCTGGACGAACGCGACGGGGCTCGTCACGCAGCTGCGCCGCTCGAAATCGCCGCTCGAGCTCGAAGCCATGCGCGAATCCGGCCGCATCACGCGTGTGGCCCTCGACGACACGCTCGCCGCCCGCATGGAGCTTTTCAATTCCCGGAATCGACCTGTCCGAGTGCGACCTGCCGGGGCGGTTGTGCTTGATGGCTACTTGGTGTTCGACGGAGCGGTAACCCTCGAACTTAAACGCGGGGACTATAAATTCTCGATCGAAGCGGGGCCGGAGTATCAAACACGACAGGGGCATTTCCGCATCGAACGCCATGCCGAGGACGAGACGGAAATCGTCCTCTCGCGCCGTGTCAACATGCGAAACGAAGGGTGGTGGGCTGCCGATTTGGATGTCACCCAGGACTCTGAAAACCTACCACTGCTGATGCGTGCCGCGGGAGTTGATTTTGCCCCTCTGATTGGTGAAACCAACTTGCAAGGAAAATGCCGCAAGCTCAAGTCCACACCTACCGGCAACCTTACAGCCCCGGCGTTCGGACGCTGGGGAAGCTTAGACTTTCGCCACGGCGGAGGGCAGTTGCTTTTTGGATTGGAAGCACTACCGGCAGTCTGTGATTTCGCTGCTGGGGACTCGTCGCTCAAAGGATTTGATCAGACCAACGATATCGAGACCACTCGTGTCGCGCTCAGCCCATTTGGCTGGGACTTGCCGCTCTGGATCGCGTCCGGAAAACTCGATGCCATCTCGGTGATCCATCGCCACGCGCTCGTTGATCGAGTAGTCGACAATGAAGATTGGGGACGGCCCCGAGATAAAAAGTTTTTCCCGGGGTCGCTCGGCAATGGTCGCTGGAGCGAATCGATCTACCACCACTTGCTCAATTGCGGAATCAGAATCCCCTGCGCGGCGGGCAGCGGCTCGGGGACCAATGGAAATCCCCTCGGAACCAATCGGGTCTACGCCTGGATCGAAGGAGAGTTTTCCCCTGCTGCCTGGTTGGAAGCACTGCAAGCCGGGCAAGTGATGATTTCCAACGGCCCACTGTTGCGTACAAAGGTCGAAGGATTTCCGCCGGGAGAGGTGTTTCTACTCGCTCCTGGAGAATCGCGGGAGTTCGAGATCGCACTGCACCTGTCGTATTACGAACGGGCAGCCGTGGAATATCTGGAGATTCTCCAGAACGGCGAGGTGGTACACCAAATCCGACTCAACGAACTGGCGAAATCTCAGGGAAAACTTCCGAAAATCAAATTCGACGAGAGCGGCTGGTTTGCGGTGCGAGCAATGACCAACAATACCAGCAATTACCAGTTCGCCAGCACGGGGCCCTATTACGTCGAGTCGAACAGCCAGCCCCGAATCAGCCGGCGAAGTGTGCAGTTCTTTCTCGATTGGCTAGACGCGGCAGATGCCGAATTCGCCGAAGATAAATCGCACCAGGCGGAAATCGCAGTGGCCAGAAACTTCTGGCAGCAACTTCAAGTAAAAGCCAACGCGGAGTAATTCAACAGCGATCTTCGTTTGCATATTCACCGCAATGCCGAGTCGGCCAGCAGTCGGAATCCGATACCCCTTGGCGCCTCAGCGACTCCGCGGTTCAATTCCCCGCCACAAAATGTGGTCTTCAGGGATTTTAATGGGTGAACTTGGAGTTGCTGAGCTTGCAGGAGGGAATTGCTTGTCTTGCAAATTGCAGTTTTCCCGTAGGGGTACAATCCTCATCCCGGCAGGGATA
>CALMBE010000182.1 GCA_937860165.1 uncultured Planctomycetaceae bacterium | reverse complement strand
CCCCACCGCCTCATCCAGCGCCGCCTCAATTCCATCCGTCGAAGTGCTCGACCACACCGCGTTTCCTCGTGCGTCGAACACGATCAGCGTCGGGAACAACCTGATCCCCAGCATGTCGAGCGTCGGGTTCGATCCCCAGCCCACGGGCCAGTCAAAACCTGGAACAGTCTTGATAAAAGACTCCACCGCCGCGCGTTCCCGCGCCCCTTCCGGAGTCAGTCCCACGAACTCGACTCCCAGTGGTTGGTACTTCGCATAGAGTCGCGCCAGTTTTGGCAGCGATTCGCGGCAGGGTGGGCACCAGGTCGCCCAGCAATCCACCACCACCACTTTGCCAGTGAGGTCCGACGGAGGGCCAGAGTCGGGCGTGTTGATCCATCCCTCGGCCATCAACGAGGGCAGCGGCGTCCCGGGGGCGACAAGCGGTTCCGAACTCCGACCACCAGGGGGCCAAATCAAGAGCCCCAGCGCAATCACCAACATCCCGAAACCCAGAATCTCACCCCATCCCGCCCGTCGTTTGGTCTGCATCATGCGTGGTTCGGCTGTTGGGTTTTGCTAATAGCTTTTAGCTGTTAGCTATTGTGGCTCTCGTCACTTCCCTCTAAGCTCTTCCTCTTCTCCCCCCCAACAACCCCGCCGACAGCAACAAGATCAACCCGCTCGGCTCCGGGACCGCCACGGCAGCCAGGAAAGGCTCCACCCCCGGCCCGCCGAATTCGCGCTGCCACCGGGAAAAATCCCGGCCATCGACATCGCCATCGCTGTCGGCGTCGCCTAAGGCATCCAACGAGCCAATCGAACCCGACGAGCCGTAGTTTGCTTGCCAAATGGCGAGATCAAGATTGTTGACGGTGCCATTCCCATCGAAGTCGGCACCCATCGGACCCAACGACAAGGCATTGAAAGTCGCAAAAATCGAAGTGCCCATTTGCACGATATTCCATGTCGCCCCCCCGGCAAATGCCGTGGGATTAAGAAACGAACCGGTGATGCCCCCAGCGGCTTGAAAGACTTCATACATGTCCCCCGGTTGGGGCGAGGCACCGCCAGTATAATTGAGCGTCAAGAGTGGTGAACCCGTCAAGTCGGCCATGCCGCTCACACTCAAGGTCCCCGCATCGTCGCCGATCGCCAGCGAGACGATGCTCGTCGAGGTAAACACCAAATCGCCGATCACAACCACGTCGCTTCCCGGCAAGACCGTGATGTTCGACAAAGGAGCCGGAGTAATCCCGCCGTGAATGGTCGTGTCCCCATCCAGAATCATCACGCCATTGTTCGTTAACCCCAGAGGGAACCGCATGACGGCATCGCGGGCAATCAACTCGAGATTATTCACCACCGGCACATTGAACTCCATCTCGCCGCCCAGCGACTCGATCGTGCCGTTGTTTGTTAAGAGCGTACCAGTAAATATCAACTTTTCCCGCTGATTCGTGGGAAGGCTGTTTACAATCGCATTGCCGCTGTTCCGAACTTCGCCAATTGGGGAAATCACAAAATTGTGGTCAACGAAATCGACAAACCCGCTCCCCGACACAACGCCTCGATTAACAATCGCATCGGCTGTGCCTGAATTGGCCGGCAAAATCCGCAAACGTCCCCGGTCTTCCAGATTGACCACCCCGTGTGAATTGATAACGACATTCTCGCTCACCTGCACCAGGGCCTGATTGGCAATCTTCAACGTCCCTTGGGCAGTGCCAAGCGTTGACATGCCGGCAGCATTGCCGAGAGTGAGGGTACCAGGATTGGTCGAATTACCCACGGTCCAGCGGGAACCGACTCCAGTAACCTCAATAATTCCAACCCCACCATCCTGGTTGACTAGGATCGAATCGTCTCCCGCTGTCCCAGAAATCAAAATTGCCCGATCC
>CALMBE010000181.1 GCA_937860165.1 uncultured Planctomycetaceae bacterium | reverse complement strand
GATGACGAGTGTGCCTGGGATCGGCTTGATCCCTATGACAACTTGAAAAACTGATTGGCCCTGAAAAAACCGATTCCCTTGCTTCTAACTGGATTGAAGTCGGTTACGATGTGTTAGCCACGAGGCCGAGGATTTGCTTTTCCCATCGAATCTAAGAGGTGCTATTTCGCATGATCGCTTCCAAACAACCCAGATTTATTTTGCCAGTTTGCGCCGTAGCTGTGCTGTTGCTTGTCGGCGATTTCCTCCTGGCGTCGGATTGGCCCCGATTTCGCGGACCTAATGGTTCGGGTATCAGTCCCGACTCCGAGCCAGCTCCCGTGACCTGGTCGGCCACCGAAAACTTGAAGTGGACCATCGACCTCCCGGGTCCCGGCTCCTCGTGCCCCATCGTGGTCGGAGACAAGGTCTTCGTCACCTGTTGGAGCGGCTATGGACTTGACCGCAACGAGCCGGGGGATCAAGTGAATCTCAAGCGCCACTTGGTGTGTGTGAATCGCTCGACGGGCGAAGTGATTTGGGATCAAGCCGTCGATCCTTACCTTCCCGAAGAGGAGTACGGCGGGATGTTTGCCGAGCATGGTTACACGTCGCACACTCCCGTGTCGGATGGTGAAAAAGTTTTTGCGTTCTTTGGAAAAACCGGAGTCGTAGCCGTCGATATGCAGGGCAAGAAACTCTGGCAAGTGGCTGTTGGTACCGAATCGGGAGTGCATGGCTGGGGATCAGCGTCGAGTCCCGTGCTGGTCAACAATTTAGTGATCGTACCGGCGACTGCCGAGAGCCATTCCCTGGTGGCACTCGACAAGGAAACCGGCAAGGTCGTGTGGAATCAGGAAGCGCAAGGCTTCGAAGCAACCTGGGGAACACCGGTGTTGGTCGATGCCCCCGACAATAAGCAAGAAATCATCCTGGGAGTTCCCGGTGAGCTTTGGGCTTTCAAGCCTGAAGATGGAAAACTGAAATGGTACTCGCAGGGATCCGGGGGCAATGCCTACTGTTCCAGCGTGATTGTCGAGGACGGTATTGTGTATGCCCTCGGGGGACGAGAAGGGGGAACAGTCGCGGTCAAGGCCGGTGGCTCGGGCGACGTGAGCGAAACCCACCTCTTATGGTCGGGGAGTCAGCGGGGAGGCATCGGCACCCCCTTGATTCACGAAGGCCTGATTTACTGGATTGGCCGCGACATCGCCAATTGCATCAGCGCCACCGACGGTGAGGAAGTGTATCAGCAACGCCTAGAGGCACCGGCTACCGACGACCAACCAGCCTCGGACCCCCCTGCGGAGGAACCAGGAGGGGGAAGGCGACGCGGTGGCTTCATGAACCAGAGCTACTCCTCGGCAGTCGCCGCCGATGGTAAACTGTACTTTGTCACGCGGCGTGGCTTGTGCTACGTGGTCAAACTGGGCGCGGAGTTTGAGCAATTGGCTGTCAACGACTTCGGCGATCCCGGAGCCGACTTCTCGGCCACCCCCGCCGTGAGTAACGGTGAATTGTTTGTCCGATCGAGCAAGAAACTCTACTGCGTCGCGCAGCAGAAATAGCATTGTATTTGTGTTTCCCAGGCAGGAAAACCCTCCTCGGCCCGTGTCTGCGAAGTTGACTCCACAACTTCCGCACGGGCCTTTTTATTTTTCGGGGAACACACAGAGCAACTCGTGCCAACTATTCCATCTAGGCGTGCCACAGTTCCCCCAGGCGAGCCGTAAGCGTCCTCTGGTAGGCGAGCCGTAAGTGTCAGCGCCCGGAGCTTTCCGGTTTGCTTAACGCACAAACTCCGGGCGCTGACGCTTACGGCTCGCCTAAGACCCTGGTTGCTTACGGCTCGCTTGCGATTACTGAAAAGATAGTTGCACGACTTCTAGATTCTCGTCGAACAGCGAGGGGCCCAGCTCGACCGTGACTTGCACTTCGTCGGTCAGGCCGATCGTGTCTCCCGCGTTGAGATGCTTCCCTTTGCAAATCTGGTAGTGGGCTACGTTGTAGGCGTATTCTAACATCTTTTGCGGCTCGCCGACAAAGTGCGGAATCTCGATTTCGCTTCTCCCCAGGGCTTCCAGACCCGTGGTGTAGAGTCGGCAAGTGCCATCGGGATCGCGCTCGACTCGGAAATCAACCCACAAAAACAGCGGCAAATCCGCCGGGCTCGATTGGATCGCTTGATCGAAAAACGCTTGGGGTGGATGCACCAGCCTGCCTGGTCCCCAAAAAACCCCGTGCGATGCCGTGCATCCGAGCAGACCACACACCAGTTGCGTAAGGGCCATGCTCTTGTCGATCGACTTACTCCCCTCGTCCACCAGGGTGACCAGCAAGTGCGCCCGATGGTCTTTCAGGGCTTCGGTCGCCGTGGGCCAATACCAGGCCGTGGCACAAGGGCCTTCCAACTGCGACCAGGGGACCGGTCGATCCACCAGGGTCACGGCGGCAGTGTACTCGCCGATGGTGCAGGTAAACAGATTCTCTGTCGCACCGGCGACGGTCAGGTTCGGGCTCTCGGGAAAACTTTCGCCAATCAACCGTGCCATCTCCTCGAACTCGGGAAGTCGCGGCTCGTCGAGCAATACCAATGCTAGCCAGCGGAGCGGATTGTTCATGCTCATTTCCAGATTTCGACTAACCACTAAGGCACAAAGAGCACGAAGAATTGCAAATCACCAATAGACAATCTGCACTTCTCCCACTTCGTGTCCTTAGTGCCTTCGTGGTTAAATCTTTGGGTTAATTGCGTTTTGCTTGTACAATTCGGGGTAGGTTGGCGAGGTCTTTGAGGGTTTCACACAATTCAAAGGAGGCGTTGGCCCCGACAAGTTCCGCGACGCGCGCGGCGTTGTCGGCGCCGACTTCCATCAGCAGCCAGCCTCCGCTGGATATTCGTTCAGCCGCCTGGGGGATCAAACGTTCGATGATTTCCGTGCCGTTGGCTCCCCCATCGAGCGCCAAGTGGGGTTCGTGATCGCGGACATCGGCGGGGAGTCCCGGCATCTCGGTACTGGCGACATACGGCGGGTTCCCGCACGGCCTGCGCAAACACGCTGCTGGCGCCA
>CALMBE010000180.1 GCA_937860165.1 uncultured Planctomycetaceae bacterium | reverse complement strand
AGTAGCGACCTGACCCGGGGCTAAATGCTTGTATCCCTGCCGGGATGAGGATTGTACCCCTACGGGAAAACTGCAATTTGCAGACGAGCAATTCCAACCTGCAAGCTCAGCAACTTCCAGTTCACCCACTAAAATTCCTGATGAACCACTTTTACAATCTCTTGAAGGCTTACCCATCTCCCTTGTCAGCCGCGCATTCCCAGTCCAGCCAAGACACTTCCTACTAACAGCATGATTGCCGAGGGTTCCGGGACTGCCACGCTGGTGGCCGTCAGGAGTGGGCCGGTGTAGTTGCGCTGCCAGATCAGAAAATCTCGGCCGTCGGTGTCGAGGTCGTTGTCGGCATCGCCTGCGGCATTGAGTCGGAAGTTATTTTGCCAGATTACCAAGTCCATGCCGTCGACATCGCCGTCTTCTTCGAAATCACCCGGGTCGAAGGTGGGAGGCGACGGGATGATTGTCGAGTAGCCGATGTCGCGTAGGAATGCCAGATCGAGGGCGGTGAGCGACTTGCGGCTGCCGATGAGAATCGAGGGGTCCATGGCCACTTCTTGGTCCGTGCCATCGGAAATTCGATAGCTCAAGGTTCCCTCGGCAATGTGGTCCGCCGCAGGATTTGTGAGACCGACGCCACTGCCGGTGAGTGCCAACACATTGGAACCCGTCCAGGTCGTACCCGAGTGCTTGGCATCCCAGGAATCGGACGCACCGATTCCCAAGGCATGGAGCATTTCGTGCAGAGCGACCGAGTAGAGATCGCGCTTGGTGCCCGCCACGGCTGTCGTGTGATCGAAGTGCCAATAGTTATTGAGTTCGGCGTCGGAGTCCTTGATGCCGTTGTTGTTGCCGTCCCAATCTAAAGAAAGTTGGCCATAGGCGACGCCATATTCAAACGTAAAATTTGCGGTAGCGCCCCCCAGAGTGGATTGTCCGGAAATCGAGGAAATTACAGGGCCTCCGCCTCGTTTATAGGCGGCATTGGCGTTGGATTGGGCAATCGCGACGGCCCCCACCCAATTGGAAGCGCTGCCCAACCCCGACAAGCCATAACCAAAACCCCCATGGCCCCCGGTGCCAAGCGTACTTCCGAAAATGTTCTGGGCACCCACGAACATGGTGACAGTATTGGCCGCGGCCGTTGCGGTGTCGATATTGACCGTGGCTCCAGTTACGGGGTCCAGATAGCTGTAGAGAAAGTTAAATGTCGCCGTTGTACTGCTGTTGTTGCCGGTATAGACATCGGTATTGATCGTATTCAGGGAAGAGGTAATTGCCGCCGAGATGTCGGCGGCGGCGGCATTGATCGCGGCTTTGGCGGTGGGATCTAGCGCCGCCGAGAACAATGGGCTGCCCGGGTATTGGAGGTTGATTGTGATCGCGCTGACCGGCGAAACCGCAAGCGTGGGAATCGCAGCCCACAGGGCAGTTGATAAGTAAATTCGTTTGAAGTTCAATTGTTACTCCTCGGGGTGTCGAAACCGTTGTTGGGATTGGGTGATTTCGTCTTCAATTTTCTGGAGGATACTCTGGAGTTCCTCGATATCGCTCGGAAGCATGTGCAACGAAAGCTCCTTGAGGAGCGGAGCGGTCTGGGGATGGAAGTCGCGCACAAGCCGCAAAATGTCGTTTTGGTAGAGGTCAACTTTTTCAAACCTGCCTTGCCGATACAACGATGGAAGTGCAAACAACTTAAGCATGACGATGGCATCGACCGAAGCACATGGAATTCGATGGTCGACGAACTTTTTGTGTTCCGTAAAATCGGTCCTTACTCGTCGAAAGAGCTTGTTCCGGGTAAAGAGAAAATCAACGGGTAGATCCCCAAATCTACCTCGCGCAAATTCCAGATTTTCTTCTGAAATAACTATCTCGGGCAATTTTTCTAAATCCTTCTTCGCCACGATCAGATCAATGTCCTGGGTGTTGCGGCCCTCGACATAGACCAACATGGCGATGCCCCCCACGAGGGCGTAATCCACTTGCCGCTCTTCCAAGAGGTCGAACAGGCGGGGGATCGACTCGATGAGTTTGTTGAAATCCATGGTGTGGAGTCGTTCCCCATTTTTCGGGTCGAAGATGATCCCGTGAGCGATTACTTCACCGATGTTTACCGTTCGATCTGCCATGCAGCCATTTTACCAGAGAATGCTTGGTTCGGCAGCAGGAACCGCTTCAATATGCCGCATTACGGTGCCGCCTCAAAGTACCATTGCAGGCCGAAAGGCCATCTCGGCAGCCAGCAGGCGTCGTTTCATGGCGAGGCCTTGGGGAGCGGAATAGCCTCCCAAATTGCCACCGGCACCAAGAACACGATGACAGGGGACGATCAGGGGAACACGATTCTTAGCCATTACAGAACCCACAGCCCTTGCCGCACCAGGATGACCGATAGCATTGGCCAAGTCGCCGTAACTCACGGTTTCACCCCAGGGAATCGCCTGACAAGCTTCGACAGTCCGTGCTTGGAACGCAGTCAACCCAATCATCGCCACAGGAAAATCTTCGAAATCAACCGGCTCACCCTCAGCAAATCGGCAGAGTCGCACTTGCAGTCGTTCCGCTAAGTCGTGGCTAAAACTATCGAGATCGAGAGTAACTGAATCCGGAATAGCCAAGCGAAGTGTTCGCTCGATACTGGAGTGGGCCGCGCGAGGACTTGGGTGTCCAAAGGTCAGGGCCAGGAGCCCACCCTCGCCGAAGGCAAGACCCATGAAACCAAGTTTTGTGCGAAAGATGGGGATCATCCTGGGGTTCCCTTTCGAGTAGTTCGAGTCGCAGAGGATCGGCCTCCCCATTGTGGCGGATTTCGCAGGGGGGTCAACCAATTGGGGCAGCATTCGCAGTGGCATCGCAGATTATGGTCCCTTCTTCCAGGAAAGTGTAAATTGAAAGCCTCCCCCGGGTTTTTCAACTCCGCGGTTTAACGTATACTGAAGTGGCATAAAAGATATTTGTGGCTGGTCATACCCGCGGAGGCGAGACACCAGGACATGGATTCCCGCCTGCGCGGGAATGACGAGTGAGACGTTTGTTGCCGGCGCCAAATTCCGGACACTCTCAGAGAATTCCGTATCCCTCATTCCAGGCCGGAGTAACCAAAAGTTTCTTCGTAAGATGAAATCCTATCAATCGCTCGCTGACGATTACTACGTCAACCTAAATCTGGGTACCGAGATGGAGTTGCCGAGCAATCGGGAAACGGTGCTCCATTTTTTTGAGCAATTGCAGAAAAACTATCCCGAGATGCGGAACTTTTACTCCCGCGACAAGCGAGATTTTGTCTTGGAAGAAGACAAAGACCGCGGGAGTCATCGGTGGTGTACCGTGGAACCTCGTCGGGTCTCGTCGGGATTTGTGAATCCCGAGAATATCGAGGACGCCATTGAACAGCATCGTCGGGTTCTGGAAATCGCCCCCTACGCCCTGTCGATGAGCCCCCTGGATTGCGAGGCCCTCGATCTGTTGCTGGGCTTTGATTTCAGCTATCGGGGAAATCAGAATCAGTTGGTGGCCGAGGCGTTGGGGATTTGTCCAGCGATGGAGGGATTGGGTGCGCTACCGGGTGCAACCATCATCAATCACGAACCGAATCTCACGATCGCGCTGGACGATGAATGCCGGTTGCAATGCCGCCTGAGCGTCGAAGCACGGACCAACGCCTATCAGATCCGCACGGGAGATTTTCAGGAAGATCAACTGAGTGTCTACGTCACCGCGCGACACTACGGCAGCCTGCAATCGGGCGAGACTTATCCGGAAGTATTGGCACGGCTGGAGCAAGTGTGTGTTAAAGTGATCGATAATTACGTAGTCGAGGCGATCTTGCATCCGCTGGCGCGGGCGATAGCCTTGGGTTGAATTTGCGACTTATACTTCACACCGGCTTGATGTCTTCCATGCCCCTCCGCGGCCTTCGGGGCCACTTGCTGGAAATCGTAGATTTCTCCGAGGAACAACA
>CALMBE010000179.1 GCA_937860165.1 uncultured Planctomycetaceae bacterium | reverse complement strand
CGAATCTGTTTCGCAATGTGTACGGTTTCATTGCCGGGGTGCGTCCCGGAAACGATTTCGCCACATTTGTAGACGGCCACAACGAAATCGCGATCTGCGACGCGGTGCTCAAGAGCAGTCGCCAAAAGCAATGGACGGATGTGGAATACTGAGAAACGGTCGCGCTTTGCTAACGTCAGCTGGTGGTGGGTGGCTAGTGGCAAGTGGTTGGGTAATAAGTCCGTCATTCCCGCGCAGAGCTTGCCCTCGCGGAGGCGGGGGCGGGAATCCAGTCCTGCAGTTGAGACTGTGTGACTGTAAGACAATAGGACAGTGAATTACTAACGACTAACAGCTAACAGCCCTTCTTCTTACACCCTTCTCCTCTGCGTCTCCGCGACTCTGCGGTTTATTCTGAAATGGGGAAGTTATTCCTGAGCCATGCTCTAGACCTAGCACGAGATCAGCTTTGCCAACTTTCGACCGGTTGAGCTCAAGGGATATTCTGACAACTTCTTGATTGAGACCCAGCGCTGTAGCGCCCCGGTTTGGTTGATGGTGCCACTCACATAGTCTGTCTGGTAACCGTCCAAGGTGATCCGATACCGCGTAACGCTGTGTTTGATCGTGGTGATTGGTGAAGCGGATCCGATCGAGACCCCCGACAATTCTCGGGTTTTTTGCTTGAGTTCTCGCTGTAACAGTCGCGGTTCACTAGAGGAGATTTCAAAACGCACAAAGTCCCACAACCCGGCCCAGCGTTCTCCTTGGTCACATTGTCGCAACAGGACATGATTCTTCTTTCTGACCACAATGGCAGCCTCACGCAAAGGAGTCGACTTCACCTTGGACGGGCTGGCGGGAATTTTGTGCTGTAGCCCAGCTAGAAAGGCATGGCAATGTCGTGCGACAGGGCATTTATCGCAAAGGGGGTTCAGGGGAGTACAGACAAGCGAACCTAGTTCCATCAGGGCTTGATTGAAGCTAGAAATCTCAGTGCTGGGTAAGAGCTCCTCGGCAGTGGCCCAGAGGATTCGCTGGCCTGTGGATTTGCTGGTGTCGTCTGGATAGGCCAGCAAGCGTGCCAAAAGTCGGATAGTGTTCGCTTCCAGAATGGGAACTCGCTGGTTGAAGGCGATCGATGCAATCGCGCCTGCAGTATAGCGACCGATTCCCGGCAAATCTTTCAGCTTCGCAACGTTTCGTGGGAATTTGCCATCGTGCTCGGTAACGATTCGCCTGGCGGCGGCATGTAAACTTCGGGCTCGGCGGTAGTAGCCCAATCCCTCCCACAGCCTTAGAACTTCGGATTCCTCTGCCGCCGCCAATTTCTCGACCGTCGGATAAATCTTTACGAATCGTTCAAAGTAAGGAATAACGGTTTCTACTTGGGTCTGTTGAAGCATGATTTCGCTCACCCACACACGGTAGGGATCGCGTGATTTTCGCCACGGAAGATCACGTTCATGCTTAGCGAACCAGGCGAGGAGTTTCCGTCGAAAACCCTGTTTCCATTTCGAGTCGAGCGCGGGTTGGGAGCAATCTGTCGCCATGAAAGGGAGAGAAGAAAGGGGGGAAGCCGAAAAGGGGAGAGGGATTGAATCGCTATTTGTTGGCAGGGGAGGGAAGCGATTCGATTTGTACTAGCTCGGTTCCTCCAGCAGGACAATTGCCGCACGTTCCACAGCCCGCAGGAGATTTCTTGAAAACTCGCAGCCACGAAACTCGGCACAAGTGCAGTGCCGCACAAAAGACAATCAAGATAACCAAAATATCTTGCATCGTTACACCCAAATCCGACTGGCAACTTGGTAGGTTAACAGCGCGGCTACATAGGCCAGCCCTGTCATGTAAGCAAACGTAAATAGGGGCCACCGCCAAGTGTTGGTTTCTCGGCGAATGACCGACAACGTGGCGGCACATTGGGCACATAGAGCGAAGAAAACCATCAGCGACAATGCGACTGGCAAATTGTACACTTTTTCACCCGAGTTGTCCCAGCGGGCTGACTTCAAGCGGTCCCGCAGCTGCGATTGGTCACTCTCGACGCTCACGTCCCAATCGGTTCCCAGATTATAAATCACCCCCAACACTCCCATCACCACTTCCCGGGCAGGAAACGAAGCGATGACGGCACAACCGATCCGCCAATCCCAACCCAGTGGTCGCACGACCGGTTCAATCAGCCGCCCGGCACGACCCAAAAAGCTGTATTGTTGGTGCAAACTGCCTTCGAGTTGAGTAAGATTGGCCTGTTGATCGAATTCTTCGAGCTTGTTCAGGAGTGAGTTCCGAGCAGACGAATCGGGAGCGGCAGCTGCGATCTCGGCTGCAAGCTGTTCCCGCTGCCCGGCGATGGTCTCGGCTACCAGCGAGTCACTCCTAGGGTAATAGGCCAAGGCCCAAACGATAATCGTGATGGAGAAAATCAAGGTTCCTGCACAGTACAAGAAGTCCCAGCCCCGTTCGGCCATGCGAAACAGCACGGTTCGCAGGGAAGGCATTTTGTAGCTCGGGAGTTCCATCACGAAGGAGGGGGTCTCGCCGCGTAGCAAGGTGCGTTTCAAAACCCATGCGACTCCCACTGCCGCGAAGATTCCCACCAGATACATCGCCAACAAGGTCAAGCCTTGCAGTCCCACGATTCCACCCAGGTAGTGATGCGAAGGGACAAAAGCACTAATCAGGATGACATACACCGGCAACCGCGCCGAACAACTCATCAGTGGTGCGATCAGCATCGTCACGAGTCGGTCTCGATAGTTCTCGATCACCCGAGCGGACATAATCCCAGGCACCGCGCAGGCAAACGACGACAAGAGCGGGATAAACGAGCGACCACTCAAGCCAACACCTGCCATGAGTCGGTCCATCAAATACGCCGCACGGGCCATGTAGCCACTGTCTTCCAGAAAAGCGATGAAGGCAAACAGAATCAAGATTTGAGGTAGAAATATGACAACGGCTCCGACCCCGCCGATTACGCCGTCGACCAGGAGCGATCTGAGGGCTCCGGGGGCTAGCTGACTTCCGACGACATCGGCAATCCAACCCACGCCACTATCGACCCAACTCATGGCTGGTTCGGCGAATTGAAAAATAGATGAAAACAATAGGGCCATGACCGCCAGAAGCACTAGGGTACCCCACAATTTATGGACTAGCACGGCATCGATTCGGTCACTGAGCGTTAGGCGGCGCTCCGTGGGAGTTCGAACCACATCCTCCAGCGTGCGGCCTACCCAGGCATATCGGGCCATCGCCTCGCCAGCAGGAATTGGGAAACCATGTTGGGAGAGACTTTGGCGGACCGATTGCAAGTACTCTCGTTCAGCGTGTGCGTTGATTGGAAGTAGTTGATCTTCCAAGTATCCATTGCCGTCAAGAATTAAACGTTCCACCAAGAAAAGGGGCAGTGGGAGTTTGAGGTTTGAATCGAGGCGCGAACTCAATCCCAATGCCTGATCGATGAATTCCGCGGGAAACGGATTCTCTGATTTTGCGGGAGTCGATTGCGACGCTGATAGCAGGGCTGCCTTGAGTTCGGGAATACCTTGGCCCCGATTGGCTTGGATCGCCACGACTGGCGTGCCGAGCTTTGCGGCAAGTTTCTTCACATCGATTTCAATTCCACGTTCCTGAGCGATGTCAACCATATTCAAGGCGACGACCGTTGGCAAGCCACACGAGAGGACTTGGCTGACGAGATAAAAATTGCGTTGCAAATTGGTAGCATCGACGATTAACAACACGATATCAGGCGCAGACTCGCCCGCGCGACGACCCAAGAGTACATCCACCGCTACCATCTCGTCGGGGGATCTGGGGGCCAGACTGTAGGTGCCCGGCAAGTCGATGACTTCAAATGTGAATCCAGCGTGTTGATAGTGTCCCGTCTTTTTCTCGACCGTGACACCCGGATAGTTTCCGACCCGTTGATGCAGGCCAGCAAGGTCGTTGAAGAGGGTAGATTTTCCGGTGTTGGGGTTGCCGACCAACGCGACACGAATGGTCGAAGACTTCATGTTTGAATTTCGATCTTCTTGGCCTCACTGCGACGCAAGCACAGTCGATAGCCCCGCACTTCAAATTCTAGGGGATCTCCTAGGGGTGCCGATCCTACTAACCGGATATCGACCCCCGGAGTGACACCCATCTCCAAGAGTCTTTGGGTAATATCTCCCCCCCCGGCGAAACGCAATACTTTAGCAGTCTGTCCCACGCTGAGTGTCTCCAAGGAAATCATCCTAGCTGCCTCGACAAAGCTAAGGGGGCGACCAACACCTGAAGCAATTCATCCCCCCGTAGGCAGAGCTTGCTTTCAGCAACGCGCAGAATGCAGGTCTTGCCCGGTGAAATCATTTCCAAAAAGGTTCCGACGCGAATTCCGAGTTCTGCTAACCGACGAACCAGCTCGGGGGCACCACTAACCGTACACACTTCGGCGTGTCGGCCAGGCTGCAAAATCGAAAGGGGAATCAAATCCTCGGGGTTTTCAACAACTGACATGGAGGGTTTGCCTGAATTGAGACTGCGTATCAATATCGAAGTCTCGATTCTAGCCTAGTCTCAGATGGATGGCAACTGCTCTTGGGTCAGCAGCCAATCCGAGTTTTTATCGAGTACAAATGGACCTACGCAGGTGTACGCACCAACCCAGTAGGATTTGCAGAAGTACAAAACTCTCATGGGGTATGTTATAATCCGGTTGTCGATAGGTCACTTTTGCCTGGGGTTCTGCAATGGATACGATCCGCATTGAAACTATGTTGGATAGCGACACACTTTATCTGCCACAACTCCTGCCTCTCCTTGGAAAGCCTGTGGAAATCGTGGTCCGCGAACGCATTGCACCCCAAATCTTGCTAGGCACCAGTAACTGGTCCGAGGTTGAATCCGCCGTCTTGAGTCTTGAGAATTACGACTCAGATGCATGTCTCCAGATTCGGTCTGCTGAAGAGCCGAATGGCTTGGGATTTAATTGTTCTTAGGGGTGACTCAAAAATAACTTCCGTAGACTACGCCAACGGCGTTTCAGCTT
>CALMBE010000178.1 GCA_937860165.1 uncultured Planctomycetaceae bacterium | reverse complement strand
GTGAGACGTTTTTGAGGTCCGACGCAACTGGTTACATCGCCAGTGTTTACGGACGTTTGTGACTCGCGAATTGTATCATTCAGGCCCGCGCGGAGTATGCTAATTCGCCCGATCAACAAACATCCAGCCGTTGTCTGCCACGGGGAACAAGGGCCGGAATGGACTGCGACTACCTTGTCGCGCGGACCTGCCGATGTGCCATACTAGGTTGATCCCCAGGTTCCAGGATTCCTGTCGAACGGCGGCAGGGCTGGGACCAATGTCAGGAATCAGATAGTTAAAACCGGTTTGAACCGACCACCGGTCATTGAGCGGAGCATAGAAATCCGCACCCAAGATTCCCTCGCTGTCGCCGGTCGCACCGCCCCAAATCCGAGCTTGATAGCCGTCCTTGAAATTGCAGCGGAAAAAACCGGCAAACTGGTCGACAGTTTCGTAATTCACTCCCGCGGATGTGTCGTCATTCGTGGCATTCGCCCCCCAGAATCCGATCTCGCGGCCACGGGGAGTTTTGAGACTAATCTCGTAGCGCACCTGGCTCAGCCCGATTTGATCGTCTAAATCATCGCTCAGGTAATCGTAGACCACTCCAAATTGGAGCCCCGAATTTACCCGTCGATAGACGCCTGCTGTGATGAACTGTTGCCCCCGATCCTCGGCAGTATCCACCGTTCCAGAAAGCCGGCTTTGAAATGCCTGGTAGCCCAATTGGTAACTCAGTTCGGGGAAGAGGAATCTTACCAACGGAGCCCGTCCGCTGAGATTGATGCCTTCGTGAAAACCGAAATTAGAGTCGCTGCGAGTGGTGGGGATAAAATCTCTGGGACCACGAAAACCATGGACGCCACCCCAGAGAGTAAGATCTTTGAGCCGAGGGAAACAAACAGGAATACACCAATAGTCCGGTCCTGGGATCCCCACGCAACTGCCACATCCTTCGACGCCACAACTTGGCTCGGCAACACCGCAACCGGGATCGCATACCCCACAACCGGGATCGCAGACGCCACAGCCCGGGTCACAGACACCGCAACCGGGGTCACAAGTGCAGTGCTCCGAGTAGCCGGATCCACCTTGCATGCAGTGAGGGCAAGGGCCCGACTCTTCAACCCCCATTTCCGTAGAGGGCATTTCCAGCGGGGCCATTTCTACTTCAGGTTCCCAGCTCTCAGGTTGTGGAGTGAGCTGGAGGTTGTCCTTTTGCGCAACATAGATACCGCCCGAATTACGCGATACTATTTGCCGAGGCGTTGAGGAACGAGGTTGTTGCACGCTAGCAGCGGTTTGGACGACAGGCGATTTGCCAGCAGAAGTCCTGTTCTGAGCGGCAACTTTGCGGACCTTGGGCGATACCGTTTTTTTCTTTTGGATTACTGCGGTGGCAGGCTGCGAAGGAGCGCGGAATCGTTGCTCACTGGCGACCTGGGAGGTCGATGGACCCCCCCGCCCCGGCCGCTGAAATCGCAATGGGTTTTCCTCTGCGGAGGCCGCCCGCAGAGGTAGGAAAGTTATAATGCAAACAACCCAGCTAAGGTGCATTGACATGGAAGTGCAGGAAGTTTTCATCGATCGCCTCGCGGCAACCCCCGCAAACTTGCTGCGAGGGCATCTGCCTTGGAGATCGACGCCTCTGGTTGTTGGGTGCCCTCATGGGCGACTGCAAGCAACACAGAATGCGTCTCGGTAGCCCCCCCGAGAACAAAACGTGTACTGGGGTTATCGGCGCGTTTAGGTTTGCACTTTCAGAAAACTTGCCACAATCGGAAAAGTTTCTCAAAAGTTAGCGAATAAAAATATCCAAGTTCCTCCAGTCTGCGCAGTATTTGCATTTGACCACGAATCAGCACTGCGGTTTTTCTGGCGTAAATCGCATTTTTGCGTCTCGGCGGAATGTCCAATGATGGTAATTAGGGACCCCCCGCGGTAGATATTTCCCTCGAAAGGCTAACTCTTGCGGAGGGGGATAGCACAACCTAACGTGTTTGATAGCAATGCTTTGCAAGCATAGCAAAAAGTCGTCTCTCCTTTCCTAAGTGGCAATGCGAACGAAGTCGCTGTTGCCTACTCAGGTTTTGCAGTCGATACTAGTGATATAGAGAGACGCCGAGCCAGCAATTCCAGCTTGCGGCGGTAGTCTTGGAAAGAAGGCTACGAAAGTAGTGATCTTTCCACTCCCCGGAATCCCCAGAGAAGTTCTCAGCGTTCTTTGCCAACCTTTGCTTAGGTATGCCCTCAGTCTGACAAGCAGAGGCTCCGGAAGGGCCTCATAAATTACCTTGTCACGAATAGCGATTCCGGCCTTGAACCATTGGGTTTGATAGCTGTCTCCCCATCGCGTCTGGAAATGAATTCCGCGTAGACCTCCTGTGGTGAAAAACGCAGATAGGAATCGAAGTGAATCTCCCCCAGTGAAGAGAATAGGCATTCCCTAAGCACTTGCGCATGGATGCGGCGAGAAATTGTGCGAAGTGTGCGAACAGATTTCCCTGCAATCAGGATATCGAGGTCATTCAGTGAGGAACATTACGCGAGCCGTACGATTTCATCATCCCAATTAATTCCAATTTCCCGGTAACGGAAATGGGCTCCCGACGGTGTCGGCCAGCCAAGCCGTTTTTCCAAGGAGTGAACCGATGGTCAGTGGAAGTGAAATTATCTCCCTTATTTCTCAGCGACAGGATCGTGACCAGTTCCGGCGCAAGAACTGGATCGGGACTTTTCAGGAGTACCTCGAAATTGTCCGCGACACGCCCAAAGTAACTCGGACCGCGTATCAGCGGATCTACGACATGATCCTTTCCTACGGAGTCGAAGTCATCTCCAAGGGGCGCGAAAAGGAGCATCACTATCGCTTCTTCGACGATCCGAATAACGAGGGGCGCGATGCGGTATTTGGTTTGCGGGGACCCTTGCACCTATTGGTCAATGCCCTCAAAAGCGCTGCCTTCGAATATGGAATCGAGAAGCGGGTCTTGCTCCTACATGGTCCCGTTGGCAGTAGCAAAAGTACTATCGTTCGCCTGTTGAAACAAGGTTTGGAGCGTTATTCGGAAGCAGATGATGGGGCGCTGTTCACGCTCGGGTGGGTCGATGACGAACTTCCCGAAGAAGTTCATTGGTGCCCGATGAACGAAGAACCGTTGCACCTGATCCCTGAGCGATTCCGCGAGGAAGTGGCTGCGAGTCTCAATGTGAAATGTGGCGAGGGGGAGTTCAAGGTCCGGATTCGCGGAGAATTGGACCCCTTTTGTCGGTTCATGTACCAGCAGCGACTGAAAAAGTACGACGGTGACTGGACCCGGTTGATCCAAGATGTCCGTGTAAAACGTGTAATCCTCAGCGAAAAGGATCGCGTGGGCATCGGCACATTCCAACCCAAGGATGAAAAGAATCAGGATGCCACGGAACTTACCGGCGACATCAACTACCGCAAAATCGCCGTCTATGGCAGCGATAGCGACCCGCGGGCGTTTAATTTCGATGGCGAGTTCAATATCGCCAATCGTGGAATCATTGAGTTTGTGGAAGTGCTCAAGTTGGATGTGGCATTCCTGTATGACTTGTTGGGGGCGAGTCAAGAGCATCGCATCAAACCCAAGAAGTTTGCCCAAACGGACATCGACGAGGTGATCATCGGTCACACCAACGAGCCGGAGTACCGGCGACTGAAACACAACGAATTCATGGAGGCCTTGCGAGACCGGACCGTGAAAATCGATATCCCGTACGTGACGACCCTGGAACATGAGAAGCTGATTTATGAAAAGGATTACAACAAACGGACGGTTACGGGCAAGCTGATCGCGCCGCACACGATCGAGATGGCGGCGATGTGGGCGATACTCACCCGACTCGAGGAACCCAAACATGCGGGACTAACGCGGTTGCAAAAGCTCAAACTGTACAACGGCAAGAGCCTCCCGGGGTTTACCGAGGAGAACATCGGCGAGCTCCGCGAACAGGCACAAAACGAGGGTTTGGTAGGTATCTCACCCCGGTATGTGCAGGACAAGATATCCAACGCCTTAGTGGCTCACCCCGAGGCGCGTTCGATTAACCCCTTCATGGTGCTCAATGAATTGGAGAGTGGCCTCAAGCACCACAGTCTGATTAACGACGAGCAATTGAAGCAGGAGTATCGCGATCTGCTGGGGGTTGTCAAGGAAGAGTATGAAAACATCGTCAAGCTGGAAGTGCAGCGGGCGATTGCTGCCGACGAAGATGCCTTGATGCGTTTGTGCGGAAACTACATCGACAATATCAAAGCTTACACCCAAAGAGAGAAGGTCAAGAATTCCTTCACGGGGCAGTACGAAGAACCGGACGAGCGATTGATGCGGTCGATCGAGGAAAAAATCGATATCCCCGATAGCCGTAAGGACGACTTCCGACGTGAAATAATGAATTATATCGGGGCTCTGTCGATCGATGGCAAGAAGTTCGATTACCGGACGAACGAGCGATTGAACAAGGCACTCGAACTGAAACTCTTTGAAGATCAGAAAGATTCGATCAAGTTGACCAGTTTGGTCTCCAATGTGATCGATGCCGATACGCAGAAAAAAATCGACGTGGTCAAAGGTCGCTTGATCCGAGATTACGGTTACGACGACGAAAGTGCGACCGATGTGTTGAACTACGTGGCGAGCATTTTCGCCCGAGGGGACACTAAAGAGAAACGCTAGAGTCCCGCTACCAACCGCCCGTTAGCTTTTCTTGTGAGACGTTAGGATGGCGTCAGCATCACGCAGGGAAGCACCGCAGAATTGAATTGCCCTAGATTTGCGCAGCGATCCACCGGCGACCGGTGGGATCGGCCGAGGTAGTAACCCATGGTGATGGATATTCAACGCGACCAGAGTCGCTTTAAGCAAATTGTCCGCGGACGCATCCGCCAAAACCTGCGTAAGTACATTACGCACGGCGAGATGATCGGGCGCCGGGGTCGTGAGGCTGTTAGCATTCCCGTGCCGCAACTCGACGTGCCACATTTCAAATACGGGAAAAACGGTTCCGGAGGCGTAGGGCAGGGGGATGGCGACGTGGG
>CALMBE010000177.1 GCA_937860165.1 uncultured Planctomycetaceae bacterium | reverse complement strand
CGGGTGCGCATCAAGCTTATCGCATGGGGACAACCACCTTGGCGATCAGCGCACTCTTGGATGCGCGAACCACTTGCCAGGGGGAGCTGCGGGACGAGGTCGAACAATCGCTCGATCGGGCCCAGCAGTGGCTCATCGACAATAGTTCTAAATTGCGGCGCAGTGCGCCGGACATGTACGACGACTATTTCGGCTATGCCCTGTACAATGTCTGGGGCCACGCCTATGCCATTCCCGCGGCGATTGGATTGCACGAGCGTGCGACGGGCAATTCCGAGTTACAGAAACAACTGAAAGAGGTCATCGAATACCACATCCGGCGGCTCGCGGCCGATGAATTCGTCAATGGTGGTTGGGGTTACTACGACGACCCGGTCACCGACAAAATGGGAAACCCCACACGCCCGCGGCGGGCACGCATGGTCACTCCCACGGGAAGCTCCATCAGCTTTACGACAGCCACGGTCTTGATTGCCCTCGAGCAGGCTAAGCAATTTGGCAGCGAAGTGCCGCAGGAAGTGATTCAACCGGCGGTGGATTCCATTTTGCGTCAGCGCTATCCCGATTTTACCTACGCGTATGGCGAGTATCTGAAATATCATCCCCGGATGGACATCAATCGCCCGGGGGGGAGTTTGGGACGTTCGCAAGTCTGCAATTTGGCCTTGCGACTTTACGGCGATGAGTTGGTCACCGACGCAGTCCTGGAGACTTGGCTGAATCGTTTGATCGCGCGCAATGGTTGGCTGGCCATGAGTCGCAAGCGGAACTACCCTGGCGAGTCGCCGCATTTTGCCGATTTTGGCGTAGCGGGTTATTTCTATTATTACGGACACTATTACGCGGCGATGTGCGTCGAGCAGCTTCCCCGCGAGAAGCGAGCCTTCTATCAAAACCACCTCGCGCACATTCTCTGTCCTCAGCAAGAGAAAGACGGTAGTTGGTGGGACTACATCCTCTATGACTATCACCAACAGTACGGCACGGCCATGGCCGTCTCGACGTTGGTACGGTGTCTGCCACGGCCGGGGGCCGCGCCTTAGGTGAGCGGGGATTGTGTTGATAATTCGGTGAGCTTGTCGCCGAAAAACAACGTCCTTTTTGTCCCTTGTTTACCGCTCGAAACCCCTCGAAACGGTTGCTCCGAAAGTTTCGACGGATACCGTTCGGCCTGCGAAATATCTAGGGAAAACCCAGGTAGCGGCCTTGGTTTTTTGAGTTTCTCCAAATCGGTTGAGCTACCTTTGGTTATTCGCAAGAAGCGAGTTGAATAGCAGGAATATAGAAGTGCCTGCCGGTCAGTTTGGGACCGTTTTGACCGATCCTGTTGGGACCGGTAGTGGCGGTTGTGACGGAGCAGTTTTCAGGTGCAACCGGGCTCCCTAAGTTCCGGAACCTGCACCGAGTCCCCGATAACCTAGATTTTAAGTATGTACCGAACGGTAGAGCGGCCCCCCATCGCGATCACCGCACCAAGGAATGGTAACCCCCTCGCCGAGGACCACCGAGGTCCCCGAAAATAGCTCCCGGCAACTCCCAAGTTGACAGTCACCTTACCACCCGATTGCTTGATACAGCAAAGAGATCGCCGATGGGCTTCCTAAAAAAATTCTTCCGCAACGTGTTCCATGAGGAACTGACCCCACAGATACCAAGTAGTTTCGAGCGTCTGAGCGAAGACGAACTCGAAGCCCACTTGGGCGTGAGTCGCTACGGCAGCTTTCAGTTGTCCGAGGCAGTGCGTCCTTCCTATGGGTTGGATGTCGTGCCTTCGGCAGGTTTCCGCCACGATTCGTATCGCGACGAAGCTTCCAAGCAGAATGTGCCCGTCGTGATGGCGGCCGTGTCTCGAGAACGGTTATTCGAGACGTTCATGGAACTGTTGGATCCGCTGGGACCCGTGGTCGATGTGGTGCTCGAAAGCAGCCACAGCTATCCCGAGTCGGGCGGCCTCGATCTGTATCGCGAACATATTGATATGCCGATTCTCCAGAGCATCCTCTGGGAATATGAAGACCTGCTGGTGAACGATGGTTGCACGGGCATCGCGGTCTTGAATCCCAGCACTCCGCAAGAAGTGCAATTCGATGAGCACAAGCTGCTGATTGTCTACGGGAAAAAACTAACGCCCTACGAAGGGGTGATGATCGACGCGGGGCTCAATTGCCGCGAAGACATGCATTTCATCACCGAAGCGGAGCATGTGCATTCGACCAACGACGAATACATCGCCCTGTTCGAAGAGCTCAAGATGCGACTGGGGATCGACGGCGGGGGCTATTAGTCGCACCGTGAAAATTCTGGCGTAATCGTCCAAACCACTTTGGCCGCGGCTTTGCAAACCGCCAGGCCGGTGACTCGATTCGGGTCGCCGGCCTGACTTTTTTTTCAGGGATGAGGAAACAGGGGTGAGGGATCAGGGGAATTAAGAAAGGCGGAAGTTGGAAACAATTAAGGCGAGCCGTAAACGTCAGTGCCCGGAGTTTCGGGCGAGCTGTCAGATTCTCAACCCAGAGTCCTTCATGGCTCAGGGCCAATGACTTTTTCACAATGGAGGGTGCCATGGCCACGGCGGTACTCCGCTGTGGCCATGTTTTCTCGACTATTCACATGCCCACGCCGGGGTACCAGCGTGAGCATGGCACCCCAAAGTGAAAAAGTGATCGGCCCTGCTTCATGGCTCTCGACTCTTGACTTTCAGCATTCAGCTCTCAGTAATTGGCTCACCACTCCCCCCGCGAATACGGGGCTCACTTTCTGCCCGATGCGGGGTATCGAGCGAACGCCGCGCGGAACGGGTTGACTGGAAAGTGTCGGACTGGTCGAGGGAGTTACCCCAGGTTTGGCAAAATAGGGGAGCGTCTCGGCTTCATCGCTGATATTTCCCAGTGCGGGAAACCAGAGGGTCGAATCAAGTTGACGGGAAGGCATGGGTCGGGTCCTTTATTTCAATTTCAGACAGGTGCCGACCACGGTAGGTTCGCAGCGGCTCTGTCTTATTGAGCGTAAAATGGTCGGGGATGTTACCGAAGTTAGCTGGCTGCGGAAAGGGGAATTCCGCATTCGCAAGGTTTAACCGCATTTTCCTGCAACATTTCAGTAGTTTTCCCGTGCCGTGCCTCGCGCAGAAACCCACTTCCAAGCCGGACCTACACTTAGGTCCGGGGAGTCCCGGAGGAAAGTGTTCCTCCGGCTGGGAGTGTTCCTCGAGCAGCTAGCAAGGGCGTTTCTCACTTGCGGCATAGACAGGGTTTTCAGAAGATTCGCGGCGAGTCGAGGGGCGCGAGTTGCGAGTTTCGAGTTGCGAGGGAATTCTGTTGGCGCGTTGCGAGTTTGTTTTGATTGTCTTGCTCGTCGGGTGCCATCATTGGCAGACCGATCCGGTGGCGGTGTCGCCGCTCCAGGCAGGAACTCCGCAGCCGGTGGGGCCCGCGTTTGTGGCCCCGGGGTCGGGAACGTCCCCCGGCGCGACGCAAGCTGTGTTCGTGCCGGTGACCAATGAGGATTACGCCTGGGAGCAAATTGTCGACGTGGTAGACGACTATTTCCGAGTCGATCAAGAGAACCGCGTGCAACTGGTGGGAAATGTAGTGACCGAAGGTCGCATCGACACGTTTCCCGAGGTCGGCTCGACACTGATCGAACCGCAACGACTCGATTCGGTGGGTCGCTACAATCTGTTTGAAAGTACCTTTCAAAGTATCCGCCGCCGGGGCGAGATCCGCGTCGTCCCGCAGCAAGGGGGGTGGTTAGTCGATGCGGTTGTGACCAAGGAACTCGAAGACTTGCCAAGACCCGAGAATGCAACGGCCGGGGCAGCAGCGTTTCGCAATGATAATTCACTCGACAGTCGCATCGGCGAGACGACCAGCACAACACGGTCGAGCGACTATTGGATCCCCCTCGGCCGGGATTGCGCGATCGAACAACAAATGCTGGCGGACATTCGGGAACGACTCACGAATCCGCAGCAGTGAGGAAGAATGTGAAATGTGTGATGTGTGAACTGAGATATTTGATGTCAGAGACTCTCACATCATCAATCTAACATCACACATCAAACATTTCCCACGGGTTGCGAGGGGACGCCGAGCTTGGGGATCGGGAGCGTTGGGATCGCCGTTTCTTGGAATACGGGTAGGCGGATGATGAACGCCGTGCCGCGACCGACGGTGCTTTCCACGCGGATGCGGCCTTGGTGGGCATCGATAATTTCTTTGCAGGTGGAGAGTCCCACGCCGGTCCCCCCCTTGCCAGTTTCGTCGGGTCCGGTCTTGGTGGAGAAATAGCGGTCGAAAATTTTGGGAAGTTGCTCGCGGGGAATTCCGGTGCCACTATCCCGGACCGTGAGGTCGACGGCGTTCGAGGCCCGATCGTGCGTGAGTTGCAGCAGCAGCTCGCCTCCATTGGGCATGGCCTGGCGGGCGTTGGTCATGAGGTTGAGCAGCACTTGCTGAATCTGATTCCCAATCGCGCGGACCGGGGGAACCTCGGCGAATTCGCAGCGCACGGCGACCCGGTATTTCGACATCTCGCGTTCGAGCAGGATCAGCGACTGATTGATGATTTCACCCAATCGCGTGGGGGCGAATTCCTCCTTGCGATTGCGGGCCAAGCCGAGCACGCTGTTGGTGATTTTTTCAGCCCGCTGAGCGGCGGCGAGAATCTTTTCGAGGGCCTTGTCGCGGGTCGGTTCGTCTTTGTGGCGGAGGCCCAGCTTGGCGTAGTTGAGGATCGTCATCAGCACATTGTTGAATTCATGGGTGGTCGTGCCGACAAGTTCCCCGAGGGCGGCCATCCGCTGGGCCTGGAGGAGTTGCTGCTTGAGGAGCTCGAGTTCTTGTTGCTGAGTAAGATTGCCGCCAGGCATGTGTGGGTCCGTTTCAATTTCAACGATGCAATGTGTTAGCCGGCACCGTCTCGGTGCCGATGGGCGGAATTCACTCGCACAAACCCGGCATCGGAACGATGCCGGCTAACAAGAGTGATATGGCAGTATGCTTTAACGTGTTGCCGAGTCGATACTTGTTCTCTCTAGCTAGTATCGACGAATTCCTCTGGGCGACTGGAACCCAAGCCGATACAATCCCGCGGCGAAAAGGGGGCCTCGAAGCCGCAGGCGGCGGGAGAGCGTTCTTCCAACCACCCATCGCAACTAACCACGGACAACTGACCACCTCTCACCCCCCCATCCCCCGGAGCCACCCATGCATGCTGCCAAATTGCTAGCACTGGCGGTCGACGCTGCTCGAACTGCCGGCTTTGAAGTCCGCGAGGAAGTGCTCGATGGTGCTGGTGGGGGACATTGTGTCGTGCGCGGCAAGAAATGCTTGCTGCTGGACATAACCCAAAGTCACCACGAACAACTGAGCGATGTCATGGATGCCCTGCGGAGCGAGCCGCAATTAAATCGGGCAAACTTGCATCCCATGATCTCGGCGAGCTTGCAGGAACCACTCTCCGAAGCGGCGTGAGTGCAGTCCGCTTTCCTCGCCGCTTGCGGTTTAGCCTCCCCTGTCGCGAGTTTCATACAGTCGATGCTTGCGAATGTATTGCGCAACGGCCTCGGGAACTAGGTTTTCCCAGTCGCCTCCCGAGGCGGCCAGCGAACGAATTTCGGAACTGCGGATCGGCTGCGGAGGCATGTTTACCTGCAGGGATTCGATCTGGCGCAAGCGCTCTGGCGAGACGAACGGTTCGAGGTGCTCGAAATGCGGCAGGGGTTCTCCGGCGCGACTCACCACCAGCGGCGTAGCGATCCGGCAGATATCGGCCGGGCATCGCCAGAATGGAAAGTCGGCTAGCGAGTCGGCACCCATCAGCAAGTACAACTCCGCATCAGGCATTTGGGATTGAATCGCGAGCAGTGTGTCAATCGTGTAACTCATCCCACCGCGCTCAATTTCAAGCGTCGAGAGGACAAAATCGTCGTGCCCGTC
>CALMBE010000176.1 GCA_937860165.1 uncultured Planctomycetaceae bacterium | reverse complement strand
TACTTCGATCGTCATCTATCGAAACTTATCCAATGCGCCGAACGATTTTTACGAAGTCGAAACCCTGACCAGCGCGGATATCGCCGCTTTTGGGGCGAGTCCGGTCTCTTACATCGACAGTCTGCCTGATTCGGTGTTGTCAACTCGCATCAATGACCAGATCAATCTGGAGGGACCGGTGATCGACAATAACACCTATCTGGTGGATGTGGTTACGCGCGACGGATCGAACTATACCAACTTGTTCGAGGCCGGGACCCTTTCCTTTACCGGGTCCAAGGGGGGACGTGAATTGGGAAGTAAAGACTTTGTCATCACGGCAACCTCAACCGTGAACGATCTGATCTCATTCATGGAACAGTCGATGGGTATCGTGAAAACCGCCGCCGAAGACTCCTTTCCCTCGACCACCAACTTCGGTGGCTCGATTGTCGACAGTCGTCTCCAGTTTATCTCGAATATGGGTATCGAAAACGCCCTGGACGTCGATCTCTCGGCCTTCCAGCTCACCGATAGTACGGGGGACACCTCGACGATTGCGCTCGATTTTACGACCACGAACGCGAATGACGTCAATGGTGAAGGGGCCTCGGCGGACTTCATTGTGTTCGACAGCCTGGGCATTCCCTTGAATGTCCGAGTCACGACCGTACTCGAAAGAAGCACCAACAACGGTGCCGAGTTCCGCTACATTGCGACCTCCTCGGGCAACGAGCCGGAAACAGGGGTCAGCACCGTCGTGGGCACCGGAATTATCAAGACCGATGGTCAAGGCAAGATTCTGTCCGTGAGCGAAGACACGGTGGCAATCGAGCGCCGGCAATCCCCTTCGGAATCGCCACTGCTCTTTAAGCTTGATTTTTCGCAAGTGAGTGGTCTGAGCACGGGCACCAACGAACTGAGCGCCAGCCGACAAGATGGTTTCGCGGCAGGTACCCTGTCGAGCTTTATCATTACGGAAACGGGTCGGATTCAGGGCGTGTTCAGTAACGGTAGCACTCGCGACCTGGGACAACTCCGGATGGCACGGTTTGCCAACAATAGCGGTTTGGAACAAGTGGGCGATAACTTGTTTGCCGGTGGCGTGAACTCGGGCCTCGCGATTCTCGGCGACCCCGGGGAAAACGGCCTGGGCAACGTCACCGCCGGTGCTGTCGAACTTTCCAATACCGACATCGGACAAAACCTGATCGAGCTGATTCTTTCTTCGACGCAGTATCGTGGAGGCGCGCGGGTCATCACCGCCGTGCAGGAATTGCTCGACGAACTGTTGGCACTCCGGCGGTAATCTTTATTTTCGAGCACAACGCCCAGGGGTTGCAACCCCTGGGCGTTAGCACACCCCTGGGCGTTGGCGGACCCCTAGTTAGGTAACTCACCATGATCAAACTCACCAGACTCGACGGCGAGGTGTTCCTGCTCAATGCCGAGCTGATTAAGTATGTGGAACAGCGGCCGGACACGTTCATCACACTGGTGTCGAATGATCGGATCGTAGTCACTGAATCCCCCGAGGAAGTCCTCCGCCGGACGATCGAGTACCACCGTAGCAAGCGGTTGATGCCTGCCGAGTGTGTCAACTGAGGCTCGCATCGGCGGGACGTTGCCGGTTAATGCGGAAAGAGAACGACGACTTGCCCCATGGACATCGCAACCGTAACAGGAATCGTGATTTCGTTTGCGCTGATCGTGGGTTCGATCCAGATTGGAGGCGGTTCGTTCGCGGCTTTTTATGATTTGCCTTCGATCCTGGTGGTGGTCGGCGGTTCGATGGCGGCGGCGATGATCTCGTTTCCGCTAAAAAACTGCCTGGGGGTATTTGGGATCTTTTGGAAGTCGATCTTTTACAGGATTGACTCGATACCCCAGGTGATCGCGGAACTGGTCAGTTTGGCCGAGACTGCCCGACGCGACGGCCTGCTGGCCTTGGATGCCCGGCTGGCGGAGATTCGCAATCCGTTCGTGGTGCTGGGAATTCAAATGGCCGTCGACGGCACCCGGCCCGAAATCATGGAGGACATCCTGCGGACCGAACTGGACGCGGTCGCCACCCGGCACCGCGATGGGAAGGCGGTCATCGACTGCATGGGCCGCTTCGCCCCCGCGTTTGGGATGATCGGAACGCTGTTGGGGTTGGTGATGATGCTCGGCAACATGAGCGAGCCCTCGATCATCGGCTCGGGAATGGCTGTGGCATTGCTGACCACTTTGTACGGGTCGGTGGTGTCGAATGTGTTTTGTCTTCCCGTGGCCGAGAAACTGGGATTTACCAACAAGCAAGAACTGCTGGTGATGGAAATTATCATCCGCGGGATCATGGCGATCCAGTCGGGCGAGAACCCGCGGGTGATCGAGCAGAAACTCAATACATTTGTTCCTCCGAAGCAGCGCGTCCCCAGTCGCTGGGCGGCTTGAGCGATTTGACTGTAGAAGATAACCGTCCTAGCCAGCCGGAGGCAAGCTTGCCT
>CALMBE010000175.1 GCA_937860165.1 uncultured Planctomycetaceae bacterium | reverse complement strand
GCGGTCGCAGTAGCGACCTGACCCGGGGCTAAATGCTTGTATCCCTGCCGGGATGGGGATTGTACCCTTACGGGAAAACTGCAACATGCAAGACAAGCAATTCCAACCTGCAAGCTCAGCAACTTCAAGCTCACCCACTAAAACTCCTGAAGAACCAAAGTTCTTTTAGCCACGCTTCATCCAGCCGTAACTTCGGGAATGGCTCAGCGATTCGAAATTCCATTATTTCACCATCTTCAACGGAATCGGCACTGAGAGGTCGCGACGGAATCCCATCCCATTGCCTTCGCCTCCGTGATTGAAGTAGTACGGGTACTCCTCGATGTTGCCTCTCACAGCGTCGGGATAGAAGCCGGTCACAATGCGAACATACTCGCTTTCCGTGAGCATTTGGTCGCGGTGGTTATTGAGTTGCAGGGCGAGCTCATGCCAGAGTAGTCGGTCGCCGTAAGAAACGACTCCCTCCTCTGCAAAAGGAATAATGATTGGCTTATCAGGCAGGAAGCTTAGCTTGTGAGCACCCATGCTTTACCTCAAAATCTTGTCAAAACTCACCTGCATCACCTACGATCAATTTTCGTTGCCGCCGAAATTGGTTGAGCAAACTCAGGGTCCGCAAGACATCATCGTTGTAATTCGACCGTCCCACTGCCTTTGGAAGTTCCGACAGAATCTGATCGCGAAAACTGAGTACCTTGATCGGACATTTCCCAATTCTTTTGGATTTGCAATACTTCAATAGTTGCTTCTCAAAATCCAAATCTTCCGGTGTGACCCATGTCACCCAAATCCGCTGAACTTTACTGGGCGTAAAGCCAACCAACTTGTATGTTTTTTGGATTTTGGCAAAGTAGTTCTTGCCCTTCGTGTGATCGGTGTTCGGCCCCACCTTTTCGTGGGGAATCCCAAAATACTTTCCTTCGAACTTGAGCCGAAGGTTTGCCCATGTTGCGCGCCAGGAAAGTTCGTGGGTAACACTCGCCTCGATGTGGTACTGGGAACCATCACGCAGGTTGTAAGCCAATAGATCAAGCTGCCGGTTATTTCCACCCACCACCTTTACATCAGGGTAAGTAAAACAATTCCGACACAGTCGAAAATAAGATTCAACGATGCGTTCGGTGGTGTTCATATCTTGATTCCGTCTATTACCTTCACCTGCAGCGCATTACGCAATGGAATCAATTCGGCTGGCAGCCGCGTTTCAAGTGCTAATATCATAATGACGTCGCCGTGGTTTCCCTCAAAGTTTCGCCACACATCCAATATCGCTTGGTACTTAACGCACTGGAAAAGGCCACGAGCGATATCGTCTGTGCCGGATAAGCGTGATTTAACCTCTACCGCGTATAAATGAATGCCCTTTGCAAAGCAGACGTCAATCGCGTCTCCCGAAGGAAGTCTGTATTCTGTGTTTAGGAGCATGCACTTTGGGGAAAGGTTAACTAAAGTTGGGTTCGCGGCGATCGCGTTCTTGAACCGCTTATGTTGCGGGCTTTCGCCTCCACCGTAGAATTGCCGGGCACCTTCAATCGCCTTTTCCAATTTCGGTTTGGCAGGTGCTAAATCAAGTGACTTGAGCACTTGATCCCATTTTGGATAGGCAAAGATATCTGTCCACATACCACGAATAAAAGCGTCGCGTTGCATTTTCGTCAGCTTGGTGTATTTATCTTTGCCACCAAAGAAGCCCGATCCAGGTAATCCCGAGCCCTTGTTGATAACCAACGATTGAATATGAGGTATCTTCTCCCCCCACTTCGCATTCAATTCGTCGAGAGTCGCTCCCACGCTTCCAAGCACAAAGTTAAGATTGCGAGCATTCGGCATGCCCATCTCAGCAGCAAGCTCTTTATAGTAGACAGACTTCTGAACTGTTGCTTGGCGAACGAGTAGTGGCATCACCTGACGTGCACGCTTCTGGTAAAGCTTGTCTCCAGTAAACATCGGGTCACAAACAAATTGAGTCGACTTTACTTTCATAACATGTCACTCCACTCGAAACACCTACATCACTTCATCACACAGATGATTGATAACCTCCACCGCCACTGCGATCACACTTCGGTTTGTCAAACGAGCAGCCTAAGTCACTGGCACCCAGAAACTAGGCGTGGCGATCAAAATCGCCCACTCAGTTTTACTAGATGCGAAGCCCCCAGATGGCAATTCCCTGGACAACGGCATTAGGTGATTTTACCGCCAAGGACCCTAGGTGCGCCAAGGATCGAATGCCCGAATTGTAGCGGGTTCCTTGCGAAAACTTTTATTTTTGAAGGTTTGGCAGTTCAATTGCTGGTCTTAGGCGAGCGGCAGCTAGAGAACTACCGGAATTGCTCTTTGTGAAAACGCTGAAAAC
>CALMBE010000174.1 GCA_937860165.1 uncultured Planctomycetaceae bacterium | reverse complement strand
TAGGCCGGAACAAGATACCCCGCAGTTCCGGCAGGTGTTGAAAAAAGGCGCGAGTTAGTTTCTTTTCCCCTCTTTTCTCAAAACTCGTAACTCGAAACTCGCGCCTACCAAATAGCACTGCCGGAACTGCGGGGTACCTTGTTCCGGCCTACCATCTGGGTGAAACAAACAAGTAGCCCCAATCCTCCTCCAATCACGCACAGGGCCGATCACGCAGCAAGTGGTGGACGTACGAGAAACTAGTTGCTACAAATCAGGGCTTACGACGATTGACGGTCTGCGCGTTAGACCGCACAACTGCTGCCTACAAGTGAGTGGCAGAAACTTCCCTTTAACCACGTTATGTCGCCACAGTCGGCCTTGGCACAGCCATGTGCTAATCGGTCGCTAATGCGCGGAAATTGGAGTACAATGGGGTGCCGCAAATCACAAGGACGAACTCGATGAAGAACAATCCCCTTCCAAGGCTGGACAACAGTCCGGAGATACGTGAACTCTTGGCGCCTTTCTGCCGCCTTCAACCGGGTGATGTCTGGGACGACCCCGAGGGCAGACACCGAATAGGTTGCAGCGACGCGGCTGATCGTGATCGGATGCGGGAACTCGTTGCACACACGAAACCAACGCTGGCGATTCACGACCCGCCATACAATCTCGTAGCCTTTGATCTTCGGTCGATTGGCGAATTCGTCGAATGGTGCCGAAAGTGGATCCAAAACACAACTGAATTCATCGCGCCAGATGCGTCACTTTATGTGTGGTTGGGGGCTGACCAAAACGACGGTTTTCAGCCGCTCCCTGACTTCATGTTGATGATGCGGGATCAGCCGTACAAGGCTCGCAGCTTCATCACTATGCGTAATCAACGCGGATACGGGACCCAAAAGAACTGGATGGCGGTTCGACAGGAGTTGCTGTACTACACCAAGGGCTCGCCGGTATTCAACGTTGACGCCGAGTACACGGATATTCCCAAGATACTACGCGGCTATTACAAGGAGGTTAACGGTCAAAAGACTGAGAATCTCGAACGAAGCAAGTCGGAGAACATTCGTGCAGGCAACGTCTGGGTTGACATTCAACAGGTCTTCTACCGCATGGACGAAAATGTGTCTGGGTGCTACGCCCAAAAGCCGCTGAAGTGCATTGAACGCATAATCGCAGCGAGTTCAAACCCCGGTGATGCCGTGGTCGATTTCTTTGCCCATTCTGGTGCCACACTCCTAGCCGCCGAAAAACTCGGTCGCCGTTGCGTGACAACGGACATCGACCCAATTTACGCCGAAATCTGTATTCGTCGCCTCGAACGGTATCGCAGAAGTGGCCATGAAGGTTGGCAAAACGGGCATCCCTTTGAATTGGAGCTTCCGTCGTTTGCTGAATCGTCCGGTGCCGGATTTGTGGCACATGAAGTAGCGGTCCCACACAAACTTCTTTTTTGAATCCTGAGAGCGATTAGCGACGTGGAGCATCTTCAAGAACAACTTGATCAGTTGTTGGAACAAGTTCCAGACGCAGAGGCAATCCGATTGCGACTGGAGAACCTCGTTTCGGTCTATCCCTTCAATGAGTACGAATACATCATCTCCCACTTGCTCGCCGCAGATGTTTTGAACTTGGATGCTTATTACGAGCTGCGTGACGAGTATCTGGCACGCAACATGTTCCTGTACATTTTCGAGATCAGCGCGCCTCGTACATTCGGCGAATCATGGGCTCAAGGACATCTCAAGGAACTTGTGCCGGACCTGCAGAAGCCGACAAAGAAACTCGATCCGGAGTATTCAGGACAATACGATTTCCGGTTGGAGGACATCAAGATTGAAGTGAAAGCCTCCCGTGCAGTTGTCGCTGACTTGAACGCACCGTTGTACGTCAAGGCGTTGGGATCTGATTCAAGAAAATCATTTTGGATGAACTTCCAGCAAATCAAGCCAGGATGTTGCGATATTTTTGTTTGGGTGGCTGTGTGGCGCGACACGATCAAATACTGGGTTCAGTCCTCACACGAAGTCGAGAACAACGCGCACTATTCAAAAGGGCAGCATCGCGGCAATGTAGGAGAAGGGCAACTGCATTTGCGACAAGATAACATTCACGACTTCGACAAGTTTCAAGTCAAATCAAATGATTTGCGTCAAGCGATCATCGATGCGCATGCCCGTGAACTCTCGCAAAGGTCCGGAGACGCGCCCACGACGTAACGGAAAACGCTGCATAACCATCCGTTGCAGCGGAGCTGCGGGCCGCGCGGTTCTGAAAGCAAAGTCGATTGCCGCTGCCCGGTTACGCGGTCGTTGACCATTAAGGTGGCTCCCCCGCAGAATCTGTGGGTGAATTGACGTTGTATGGCGGGGCA
>CALMBE010000173.1 GCA_937860165.1 uncultured Planctomycetaceae bacterium | reverse complement strand
AGTACCGCCGTGGCCATGGCACCCGCCATTGTGAAAAAGTCATTGGCCCTGGGGCTGAAAGAAACGTGTTGCGATTGCAAAGTATGGAATTCATTGAAGTTATGAAAGTGCGATTACCAACCACTTTCGGACAGTGGTGGCGGTTGGAAGGGTAACCAAGCTTAGCAGTCCACTAATACCGCACGCTCGATTGCCACTGCTGCACCGTTCGCGTTCCGGAGGGGGGAGTGGCCTGCGGGGCCCCGGCGGCGGTTGAGATCCCCTGGAGTGCGGCGACTCGGGATTCGATCGCGGGTTGAAAACGGTTGATCGCCAGTGAACGTTGATAATTCGCCAACGCCTGGGTCGAGTCACCCGTCGATTCCCGGATTTGACCGAGGGCGGTCAACGCGCGGCTGTTGTGCGGATCGATTGTCAGGGCTTCTTCCAACTTCGACGAGGCTTGGGCCAATTGATTCGACTCTTGTAGCAAGCGGGCCAACTCGATCCGAGGATCGGGAAGCTGCGGACTCCGCGCTGCCCAACCCTCCAAGAGTCGCGTGGCCGCGTCGGGGCGACCCGTGTCTGTTAGCAGCACGGCCAGTCCCCGGTAGCATTCCACATGGTTCGGGTCGTAGTCCAGGCACTGATTGTAGAGTTGCTCGGCCTGCTGCAGGTCTTGCTGCCGATTGTTGAGCTTGCCATTTCTGTGCAACGCCGAAGCCAGATTGTAGTACGCGGTCGCTGATTGGGGATTGCTGGCGATGGCCCGCTGGAATTGGAGCGAGGCCTGTTGGTAGTTGCCGTTTTGATAGAGTCGCACTCCCTCAGAATTGAGGGCCTGAGAGGTCATGCTATTGCAGCCGCTGGTCAGAGCCAGCGCGCTGCCCAGCAGAAGGCTGACGCCGTTGAATGTTTCTCTTACCGGTCGCATGTTGGATGCCGCACGACTTGCGCGCTCCTCTCGAACAAGGTTGGGTGTGCGATCCCGCGCCTGGTTATGTCAGGGCAAAGTCGCACTCGGGGCGGGAAAAATATCAATCCTGCCTACCCGACGCAACCCAAATGCCGCAAATTCGGCTTGTGCGGCCTCGTTTCCGCTTGGACTGCTGGCAAAAGCGCAAAGTCTCGCTAGACCGCACTATCTGCACTAACCGGAATCTTTGCGGAAATCGGTTATTTTCCCTGGTCGTTAGGGTTTCCCCAGTCGCTGTTCCGATGATTGCTAGCGTCCACCAATGTCCCAGACAGTACCCCCGGGGTTCTGAAGCTGGACCTGTAATCGATCCTCCCCCTCAGCGACCTGCCCAACACCTGGGCTACCTAGCAGGAGAACTCTCCATGGCGATTCGTAAAACCACTTCTTCCACGGCCTCGACTTCCAAAGCGTCGGCGACGAAATCCCCTGCGAAGGCCAAGCGCACGGCTTCCGCCAAAGTCCGGACGGCTTCCCCTGGAATTGAAAAACAAGCTGCCTCGGGCGAGGAGGAAGCGGAACTGGTTACCTTGGATCGCCGTCGCGGGGGCCGTCGAGAAGGGGCTTCCGTGCCGGTGGCTCCCACAAATATGGAGCGCCGCACCAAGGTCCAACGCCGTCGCCAGATTGATCCCACCACTTGCGAACGCGATTATTCCGACGACGAAGTCCAGTTCATGGCTGCCTTGGACGACTACAAACGCAAAAATGGCCGCATGTTTCCCACCTGCAGCGAAGTGCTCGAAGTCATTCGCGGTTTGGGTTACGTCAAACTCTCGCCTGCCGAACTGGCCGTGGTGCGACCGATTGCGGAAAACACCGCCGCAGACGAAGTGGAAGTGACTGCCGAAAGCGAAGCAGAATTTGAGTTCGAGACCGCTTGAACGACTGGTGAATTAGCGTTCGATATCCGCCACGATATCGCGTAGTTCGCCCACCGATACTTCGGCTAGGTCCTTACTTTTGCGAGCCAACTGTTCGTTGATCTTGATTGCCGTTTCCTGCATCCGGCTGTGCGTGTCCTGTGAACCGCCAGCCAGCAGGAAATTCGGTCCACGGGTGAGACGTTTGTGGCCGTCGTGGGCATCAAAACCCAAACCCAAAAGGCCTGCTTGCGGTTTCTGTTCGGCGGGAAGTCGGGAATTCATAGCGCCTGATTAAATCCAAAGTACACACGGGAAAACGGCGACCTGACCCCTAAATATCGGCAGGAGGCACTCTCCCCCATCATACTCCGCATGTCCCGAAGAGAAAACAGAAGTTCGCTCAGAGGTAATGTCCTGAATAATTGAACCACGACGGCACAACGAAGAGGCCAGCGGGGACTGGGAAGATATCCGTCATTCCCGCGCAGAGCTTGCCCTCGCGGAGGCGGGAATCCAGTTCATCAATTGGGACTGAACAATTCTCTTCCACTTACTAACGACTAACGACTAATACCCTTCTCTTCTCTGGGTCCTCCGCGACTCTGCGGTTTATTCTGAAATGGGGAAGTTATTTCTGAGCCCTGCCTAACGGCGGCGGCTCCAGGAACGCAGGGCCTCGACGGCCGCCTCGCGGCTATCTTTGGTAGCTGGCTGGCTCGAATGGAAAGGGAGTTTGCCAGGCTCTTTTTTCTTGCCTGCGGTCTTGTCGTCTGCCTTGGCAGGATTCGCTGCTTCCTCGGCCTCGGTCGTGTGTTCCGTCGCCGACTGCGAAGCGGCCTGAATCTCGTTGATCGCATCCCGCAGCTCGCTGGACTTGGTGTCGTCCAGACGAATCGTTTGCGTATCGGTCGTGGCACCTTTGATTTCATGCGAATCCAAGAGCCAGTTTGAAATATCCTCACTGATATTTACCACGGAAGATTTCGCGGCAGTCCGCTCGACGGCATCCGCGACCGACTTCACCTCGGGCTTTTTCTGGTTATTGAAACCCGCCGTGAAAGTGACCATGAATTCCAAAGTGCCAACGGCAATGGTGTCGCCAGAGACCAATTCTACTTCGCCCGCAATCTTGGTCCCGTTGACCAAGGTGCCGTTGCGACTGCCAAGGTCCTTGATCGACACCCGATTAGCATCGCGATGAATCTGGCAGTGGTGACGACTGATCGAAGTACTCCCAGCGCAGAGATGGCAATCGTGACTGCGACCAATCAGGAATTCTTCCTTCTTGACCGCAATCTTGGTGCCGATCTTTGCCCCTTTTGTTACTTTGAGTATTACATCCATGGCAGCGCCAGACACAGTGAACCCATTACGGGGGGCCTCGATTGCGGTGTATCCACGGTCGTGAAGCAGGTTGTCCAACCCTTGCGGCCCGCTCTTACGACCCCATCCAGATGGTCCTGTCGTACAGAGCAAGTCGACCCTCACCGCAGACCAAGAGGAATCCCCCCCGGGAAACCCCTCTCCGCAGCATAACAAGAAGCAAACACCAGGTCGAACGACTCGCGTTGCTTCTGTGGGAATTCTAGTAATCCCAGGCCTTCATTATACCCCTCAAGTGAGGGGCCTGCCACTATTTGCCTACTTTCCATCAAGCGGTTTTCTTTAACAAGTCGTGGCCGGGCTTGTTTTCCTATCGGCATACTAGCCTCGCGGTGCTTAGCGGCGACATGTCCAAGCGGCAAGGCTGTACTTTTTTTCGCAGAGCTCGGTCGCCCGGGAAGTAAGCAAAGGGGACAGCAATCCCAAAAAAACTGCGATTTTAAGCCTGTTTGGCAATTCCTCGAGCAGTTCTCTGGCCAGCGCATCGGGTCCCGGGGAAGTTCCACAAAGGTCTTCCAGGCCGGGGAGTTCGGGTGTCGCAGGAGACCGCTTCAAGAGGATGCTCCCGTGTTGCAGGACCGCCCCGAACCGACGGCGTTGGGCGCTCCCCACGATCTTGTGGGTTTCCGCGAAATTGCCTGAAGTGGATTCCAGGTACACGATGTCACCCGGGGACCGCCGCTGAAAACACAAAAAAGGTTCCTGAAGCGATTGGGAATTCCCTTCACAAAAAAGTTCCAACCGCCCGTTCGCGGCGAGTGAACGACGCAGTACCGACACGATCACTTCGTGGGTGATGCCATAAAGCCTCTGGGGTTCTTGCGAAAAAGGGTGCGTCGCCGGCAAGGCAATCGAGTAGGTTAATTCTCGGTCATGCAGAATCGCCCCCCCACCGCTGGATCGGCGTACCAGGGCCGCTTTCCTGCTCGCCGGATGCTGGGCGCGATCCTGCCAAGATTGAAAATAGCCCAACGATAATGTCGGTTCCGACCATTGGTAAAACCGCAGCGTAGCGATTCCTGCCGACGCGGCGAGTTCCAGTAAGGCTTCGTCGACCCCCATGTTCCACGCGCCCGATTGCGGCGGGTCGATGAGCAACTGGTAGGGGAATTTATCCGCAGAAGTATTCAAAATAGGGTTCATCAGGAATCTTAATTGGTAGCGGACTTTACAATCGTGTGTGTTCCGTAGGAGCGCTTAAATCCCGGAGGGATGAAAGCCCTTA
>CALMBE010000172.1 GCA_937860165.1 uncultured Planctomycetaceae bacterium | reverse complement strand
CGACTGGCGTCTACAACTCAACTTAGCCGGAGGCACACCTGCCTCCGGGCTCTTTCCCGGAGGCAAGTGTGCCTCCGGCTAGGATGGAACTTGTCCAAATTGAATTCCCTAACGAGCAACAATTCGCTCGGGGTAGACGACGAATTCGATCCGGCGATTGCGGGCCTTGCCGGCATCGGTCGCGTTCGAGACCACCGCATGGTTGCCACCGTGGCCGATGACAAAGAGTTGCGCGGCTGGCAAGACACTCCCCTCGACCAACTGGTTGTAGACAGCCAGGGCCTGCGCGGAGGAGAGGTGGTGATTACTAGGAAATTGCTGGGAGTGCGTCGGAGTATCGTCGGTGTGCCCTTCGATGCCGATGATGTGTTCGGGAAAGTTTTGCCGCAAGTCGGTCCCGACACTGGTCAGGAGTTGTTGGGCTCCCTCTTTGAGATAGGGACTCCCGGGAGTGAAGATTTGATCGGCGGGAACTTCGATCCGCAACTGATCGCCATCTTGTCGCACTTGGACGCCGGGAAGATTCGCGGCCGCGAGATTCTTAGTCATGCTGTTGTTCGCACGAATCTCGCCCTGTTCACGCTGCCCGGAAGAAGCCAACAATGCCGAAGTCTTGTTTTGGAGTTGAGAATTGTCGTCGCGGAGGGCGAGCACTTGGTCGGTGGTTGTGCGGAGTTGATCGCGGGTGGTGTTGATTTCGTCCGTGAGCAACTGAACCTTCTGACGCGATTGGGCCAACAGCGTTTCTAGCTCTTGATTGTCGGTGTCGAGCGATTGGGCTCGACTTTGGTATTCCTGATTCTGTTGCGCGAGCTGTTGCATTTGCTGATCGGCAGCAACTTTGGCTTGCTGGTTGGGTTTGTACGCTAAGCGACCACACCCGCTTGCCAAGACAAGCAGTGCGATGCAACTCAATTTGAAAAGGCCACGATTCATCATGCGCCGCAATCTACGACCCTACAAAAATACGTGCTGCAGAAGAGTGCCAACCACCGTTTCCGCCGCGAGGTGAGGCCGGAACCGTAGCAAGCACCGCCCCGAGATACAAGATCAGCTCGGCGAGCGGACGCTAGCAGGACACGCATTGCAGTGTAATGACGAATGTCGAATGACCAATGACTAAAGAATGACGAAGCATGAAATACGAACCTTCTCGATTGTTCGGCATTCGGTATTCGACATTCTTTCGTGCTTGGGTATTTCGTCATTCGACATTGACCGCATGCAAGCATGGCGATTCCTGTGGAGAGACTCGAGGTACGCTAGCAGGATACACGCCGTAGAATCGCTTGATGAAATTGCGGTGCCAACGCTGGGGTTTATGGGCCTGCCAGCCTTGGCGGGCGAGCGAGCGATCCGAGATGCGGTGGTTTGCGGCGTCGCACAGCAGGGCATCCGTCTGCTTCAGTTCTGCCACGGCGTCGAGCGTCTTCAAGGCCACGCGCAACGTGGAGTAGTTGGTCGCCTGGCTGGTGACCAGGTATTTCAAGGCGAGAAAATTGGGGAACCTGCGCGGCTGATTGTAGTACAACCAGCAGCAATCCGTCGGGCCACGCCGGTGGTGCCGGTCCCCCACCGGCCACAGATCAGGCAGATCGATCAGCTTGGGCCAGCAACGCAAGTGGATCGACACGAGTCGGCCTGCCTTGGTTTCGATCACGCCGTAGCGACCCGCGCGGATTTCCGAGATCGCGGCGTTCCATTCCTCGAGAGTCGCGCAGGGCAATCTCTTGGTGAAAAACATCACTGCTCCCCCGCTGGGTTTTCATAATCCGTAGAGCCGAACAGCAATGTCTTAATTTGCTGCCAGAGAAAGAGCATCACTCCCAAGAGGACAAAACAGACAAACAGCACGCCGGGCACCAACCAACCTAGTTCAAAGGCAAATTGCACACGACTCCACACTCGCGCCCAACAGACGATCACCACGAGTGTCCCCAAACACAAAAACGGTCCGTAGGGAATCACATCGTCGCGTTTAGTAAAGGCTTAAATCGCGCCGACCACCAAGCCTGCAAAGGGAGACAGGAAAAACACGATCACCGCAGCCTGCCAACCGATGAACGTGCCAATCATCATCATGAGCGTGACGTCGCCAAATCCCATGGCCTCGCGCTGCAAGGCGGCCGAACCAACGATGCGCACGACCCACACCAGTCCGCCACTTGCTGCCAATCCCACCAAGGCGGTCAGCAAGCCGATCCAGGAGGCGTGTCCCCACCACCACACGCCAGCAATCGCGAAGGCACCGAGCCAGGCAATCGCACCCAAGGGAGGACGCAACAGCTCACGGATGACGCGCCGGGCGATTACTTTCGTGGCGATCCACGCTCCGCGACGACCACGCCAAATCCGTGGTGTGAGGGCAAAGCACCAGACCCACCAACACGCTTGCCCCACCGCCAGGGATTGCCAGTGCGGGGCGGGTGCAAGTGAGGCCGGCCAGGATTGGGGTGCCGAAAGTGTCGTCGGCTCGATGTAAGCCGTGAGTCCGGCTGCAAGCTGGGGGATAGAAAACTTGATTCCCACTTCAGGCGGCACGAGGGGAAATGTCGCCACTGGCAGCAAGCTCAGCGGCCAGCAGGCGGCCAGCACCAAGCCCAACAACGTGCCGGGGACAGTTATTTCGTCGGGGATAATTTTTTCATCGATGTCGATAAAGCTCGCCGCTACCATCAAAGTGATCAGCAGCGCGTGACTCAAGAATATGGACCAGCAAGCGACCCGCGGAATGACCGCTGTGGAAAATGCAATCGGCGCGAGGTCGGCTTGTTGGAACTGTTCCAAGAGTTGTCCGACAATGAGTCCCCGTTGCTCAACTTCCCACCAATACAGCCAGGCCAATCCCACCCCCAGGGCCAGTTCCAACAGCATCGGCCTGATCCCAAAGCCCCGGCCATGAGAGGGAGTCTCTCTCATTAGGGTGAACCAACCAAGCACGGGGATACGGTCTTGCCAAGTCCGCGGTGGCGCATCAATGGGCTTCGGACCCCAGGGAGAAATGTCGCGTGGGTTCCAAGCCAGCCGATAAATAGCCCAATTGGCAAGCGCCCCCAACCAAGTTCCCACCAAGAACACGGCGAGCAAGATCAGCAACACAGGTAATGCGACAAGCGGGGGCATGCGAGCTGGATGGAGGTTGAACGGAAAGCGAACGAAATCAGTCAGACCAAGTCGAGGGTCGCGAAAATCTCTGCGGCAATCTCGTCAGGTTCCTTATGTTCCGTATCGACCTCAAGCGTAGCACACTCCCGGTAAATTGGTTCCCGTTGGGCCAAGAGGACCTCAATTTCGGTCCGACCGCCGTGATTAGTCAGGTTGGGACGCCGCAACGGGGTCGTGGAATCCCCAGCCAGCCGTAAAGCGATCGTTTCCGCCGAGGCCTGGAGCCAGATCACTCCCCGACAGTTTGCCAGGCACGCGCGGTTCGGTTCTCGCAAAACGGCACCGCCCCCCAAGGCAATCACCGTTTGCAACCGACCGCAAAGTTGGCGAACCACTTCGGACTCGAGATCGCGGAATGCGGAGTCCCCTTGCTCGGCAAAA
>CALMBE010000171.1 GCA_937860165.1 uncultured Planctomycetaceae bacterium | reverse complement strand
ACCCCGCAGTTCCGGCAGGTGTTGGCTTTGGTCGTTCGGCGCTGTTACAATGCTGGCAGGAGGAGCGTAAAAAATGTCCGACTACATTTCTGTCAAGTCTGCTGCGGCTGAGCTCTCAGTGGCTGATCGACTACGACTGATTGATGAACTTGCTTCGACTGTCCCCGTTGACCAGCCCCCCACGCTCTCGGCGGAGTGGCTGGAGGAGATCGATTGTCGGTCGAAAGAGATTGATTCTGGCACAGTGGCGACCGAGCCTTGGCCCGAGTTGCGCAATCGACTTCGACATCGTGTCGGACTTGACGATGCGACTTGACTTCCATCCCGAAGCAACGGCAGAGCTTGAGTCGTCCGCAGACTGGTACCACCATCGCAGCCCTGCTGCAGCTCAGGGTTTTGTGTTGGCGGTTGAAGGGACTCTAGATCGGATCGCTAGATTCCCAGAGCGATACCCCCGAGTCGACTCACGACACCGTTCTTCCACTGTGGAGAATTATCCGTACCAGATCATTTATCGTGATGATGATCAACGCGTATTCATTATTGCAATCGCTCACGCAAAACGCCGCCCTGGATACTGGAAACGACGTGATTAACGAGGATTCCATACAATTGCATACGCCGGAACTGCGGTTCCGGTCTTTTTCAAGACCGTAGGCCGGAACAAGGTATCCCGCAGTTCCGGCAGAGTTATTTGGGAGGCGCGAGTTGCGAGTTACGAGTTTCGAGAAAAGCGGGGGAAATATAGCCACGAAAAGGCACAAGAGGCGTGTACCAAGGTGGCGTCGAACGAGGTTTCTCAAATTATGCGTGTACGGTTTATTGTTACCCCATGCAACGCCTACCGCGGGTTTTGACCTCTTGTGCCTTTTTGCGGCAATTCTCTCCCCGAGAGATGAATTGAGGCGTCCAAGTACAACGTTCTGCCGGCCAGCAAAGCGCGGTTTTCAACTAGAATGCGTATTAAAACTCGCGCCCTTTTCAAAAATTGCCAGAACTGCGGGGTACCTTGTTCGCGGCCTACTTTTTCTGATCAGCTAGTAGCGATTTGCGAGGCACTGTTGCGGACGGCTTCCAGGTGTTCGGCCAGGAAGGCGAGGAGGTCCCCGTGGTGTAAATCTTCGGCTGTGACGAAGCGCATTTTTACTTGGTCGGGCCCCTCGTCGGTGGGCTTGATGAGCCGCTGACTCGCTAGCAATTCGATTCGGTCGGGTGTGAACGCTCCAGTTGGGCCGGTGAGGATCAGATCGACGCCGCCGAGTCGTTTGGTGTACACGGTCGCCCAGGGGTGGCGTAGATGGGGGATCATCACCTGGATGGCTTCTTGGTTGTTCCAGAGGAATTGAGTTTGCTTTGTGGTGGATGGATTGCCGGCTGAAGAGATTAACGCCCCGCCCGCTGAAGCGGGCTCGCCCGTGATTTCGCTTAGGTGTTCTAGGAGCTCTTCGAGGACTTCGGTTTTCCAGGCGGGTTGCTTGCCGGGGGGGAAACCCTTGCGGGCGAGGTGCCATTTACGACCCAACACCTTCCAAGGCATCACGTCCTCGGGATTCTGCGCGATGCGCTGGGTGAATTTCTGAAAACCTGTCACGGCTTGTTCGAGGAATTCCCAAAACTTGGGTGTGTCGATTTCTTGCCAACTGTAGGCATGAATCTCGATCTCCTGAAATGGTCCCCGCAGGGTCTTGCACTTGACGCGCGGGACTCGGCCGTAGGCTTCGATTTCTGGGATGTCGTTCAGCGGAATGAGATCCAGATCCACGGCGAGTTGGTCGCGTTGGAAGGTTTTCTTGGCTGTGCGAAATTTTAGTTTTAAGAGCCACGGTTCGCCCGTGATCGCATGGAAGAACCAACCGTCGCTCTTTTTCAGGCCGGTGATTTCGACAATTGTGCGTTGGTTCCAAGTTGTGGGATTGAATTCACCCAGTTGCTGAATGCGCTCTTCGATCTGGTCGAGAATTTTTCCGTCCCACCGACAGGGTGCCCCGCTGCGGCTCACGCGGTCGCGGGTGTGCCATTTTCTTCCGTCGACTTCCCAAGGCATTTTGACTTCGACCCCGAGTTGGGCGATTTCCACGTCTCCAGAGCGCTTGGCGGTGGTTTGGGAAAAGTCGTAGGGCTTGCGTTTTTGATGGGGGCCCGCGGCGAGGACGGGGGCGAGGGCGGCGGCGGTGTGGGAGAACAACGCCCCGCCCGCTGAAGCGGGCTCGCCCGGGGCGATTTGTTCGGGGGTGCCGCAGGCGACTACGCGGCCTCCCTCGGCACCGGCTTCGGGGCCAATGTCGATGATCCAATCGGCTTGTTTGATGACATCCAGATTGTGCTCGATGACCAAGACCGAATTTCCCAAATCGACCAAGCGGTGCAACACATCGAGCAACTTGGCAATGTCGTCGAAATGCAGGCCGGTAGTCGGTTCGTCGAGCACATAAAGTGTGCGTCCCGTGTCTGGCCGCGCAAGTTCCGAGGCGAGCTTGACCCGTTGGGCCTCGCCACCGGAAAGAGTCGCCGCGCTTTGGCCCAGTGCCACATAGTCGAGCCCGACATCGCACAAAGTTTGCAGAATTCGCCGCACCTTGGGGATGTTTTCAAAGAGTTCCCGTGCTTCGCCACACGACATGGCGAGCACATCAGCAATCGACCGGCCGCGGTATTGCACTTCGAGCGTTTCGGGATTGAACCGATGGCCCAGGCAGACCTCGCAGTCGACCCACACATCGGGGAGAAAGTGCATCTCGATGCAGCGCTGGCCGGCCCCTTCGCAGGCGTCGCAGCGTCCGCCGGGGACGTTGAAACTAAATCGCCGCGCGGAATAGCCACGCAGCTTGGCCTCGGGGAGTTGGGCGAAAAGTTCCCGGATCAACTCGAACACGCCGGTATACGTCGCCGGGTTCGAGGTCGGCGTGTTGCCCAAGGGTTGTTGATCGACGCGAATCACCTTGTTCACCTGCTCGACGCCGCGTATCGCATCGTGCTGCCCCGGCGTAGTGCTGGCGCGGTGCAATGTGCGAGCCAGCGAGCTGTACAACACGTCTTCGACCAGCGAGCTCTTGCCGCTGCCACTCACCCCGGTGACTGCCGTGAACACTCCCAGCGGAATCTCGACATCGATCCCCTTGAGGTTGTTGTGCCGGGCACCGAGGATGCGCAATGTAGGAATGTTTGCAGGGAGCGATGAAATGGCCGATGTCGCCCCTGATGTCGCAGCTGTGGAAGTCGCCGATTTTTTCTTTCTGGTGGTTGTCTTTTGACTTTTCACATCGCCAATTCTCCGATTCGTCGGGACAGGAATTCCCTTCTTCCCCGAGAGATAAGGTCCCGTGACCGAGCCGCGACTCTTGGAAACTTCGCCGGGGGTGCCCCGGGCAACGACTTCGCCTCCCAATCGACCCGCCGCGGGGCCGAAGTCCAGCAATTGATCGGCACTTTCCACAACCTCTCGATCGTGCTCGACAACCAACAAGGTGTTGCCCAAATCCCGAAGCCGATGCAATGCGGTTATCAGCCGCCGATTGTCGCGGGGATGGAGGCCAATGGTCGGTTCGTCGAGCACGTAGAGCACGCCACACAAACCGCTGCCGACTTGGCTGGCCAATCGAATCCGTTGGGATTCCCCCCCCGAGAGTGTCGGGGCCGAGCGACCCAGCGAGAGGTATTCCAGGCCGACATCCACCAGGAAGGTGAGTCGATTCAGGATCTCTCGCAGGACTTCGCCGGCGACTTTCTGTTGCTCTGGGCCGAGTTGCCAGGATTGGACTTCGGGAATCAATCGCCCGAGGGGCATTCGGCAGAATTCGCCCATCGTGCGTCCCTGAAATCGCACTGCCGCCGAGTCGTCGCGTAAGCGGCTTCCCCCACACTGGCTGCATTCGATTTCGTCGACCAGATGATCGAGCGCGGCCCGCAAGCGGGGCGACACGCGCGAGGCCTCTTCGAGAGCGGGATAGAGGCCCTTGTATTGGAACCGGAAAGTCCCAAAAAGCCGCGACCGTTGGTCGCGCTCAGTGATTTTAGCGCGACCAACGGTCGCGGCTTTTTGACTCACCACAATCCACTCGTCGCCAGTGCCGTACAGGACCACACGGCGATGGCGGGGCGATAGTTCCTCGAACGGTACATCGGTAGGCAGCCCGGCATGGGCCGACAGGGCGGCGAGCATGGCGGCAAAGAGGGGTTGCCCAACCCGCGGCCAGGCCAACACGGCCCCTTGGGCGAGTGTGAGCTGGGTGTTTCGCAAGAGGGCTGCGGGGTTGGCTCCCACTTCGGTCCCCAGACCTTCACAAGCTCCGCACCAACCGAGGGTATTGTTGAAGGAAAAATGATGCGGCGAAAGGGCCTCGAAACTGCGGCCACATTTGCGGCAGGTGCGATGTTGGCTGTGAACCTTGGTTACCCAGCGAGCTTCGGGGACATCGGCGTCGACAATCGCCACGGTCAACACCCCCCGGCCCAGCGACAAGGCGCTTTCCACGCTTTCGGCCAGTCGGCTGCGGCCCTCGCAGCGGAGGGTCACCCGGTCGACGATCACTTCGACTTTGTGCTTGCGACGGCGATCCACTTCGGGGACCGCATCGAGTTCGAAGGTTTGGTCGTCGATACGCACGCGCAAATAACCACTTGAGCGGAGTGTGGGCCAAAGGTCTTCGTACTTTTGTCCCTGGTTGAGTTCGACCGGTGCCATCAGATAGAGCTTGGTCCCCACCGGCTCGGCGAGGATGGCATCGATGACTTCATCGACACTTTGGGTCCCCACGGGGATGTCGCACTCGGGGCAGTGCATTTGCCCCAAGCGCGAGAGCAGAATGCGGAAGTAGTCGTAAATCTCGGTCACCGTTCCCACGGTCGAACGGGGGGAATGCCCCGTGGTTCGTTGTTCGATGGCAATGGCGGGCGACAATCCTTCGATCGATTCGAAATGGGGTTTCTGCAATTGGCCGACGAACTGCCGGGCGTACGAGCTCAAACTTTCGACGTACCGCCGCTGCCCTTCGGCATAGATGGTGTCCATGGCCAGCGAGCTTTTACCGCTGCCGCTGGGCCCACAGCAGACGGTGAATTGATCGCGGGGAATTTTGACACTCACATCTTGCAGGTTGTGTTCCCGGGCCCCCACGACCACGATGTGCGTGGCTTGTTGCACGGGTTGCCGCTTGGGTGTTTTTTGGGCGTTCGACTTTGTCTTTCCATTGAGATAGGGGGCGAGGGCGGTGGCGGTGTGGGATAAGCCCCCGCCCGCTGAAGCGCCTTTGGACCCGCCCGCTGAAGCGGGCTCGCCCAATATGATGTCTTCGGGGGTGCCGACGGAGACTAGTTGGCCGCCGTGTTTTCCACCGTCGGGGCCGATGTCGATGATCCAGTCGGCGGTTTTAATCACGTCCAGATTGTGCTCGACAACCAAGACGGTGTTCCCCGCGTCGGCGAATTCGTGCAACACTTTCAGTAGCAGTTCGATATCGGCAAAGTGCAGGCCGGTGGTTGGTTCATCCAACAAATACAGCGTGCGACCCGTGGACTTTTTGACCAACTCGCGGGCGAGCTTGATGCGTTGGGCCTCGCCGCCGGAAAGCGTGGGCGAGGGTTGCCCGAGCTTGATGTAGTCGAGTCCCACGGCATGGAGGGTCTGCAATTTGTGGCAAATTTGGGGGATGTTCTCAAAATGTTCAAGGGCCTGTTGGACATCCATTTCCAGGACTTCGGAGATTGATTTGTCCTTGAATTTGATTTGCAGCGATTCGTGATTGAAA
>CALMBE010000170.1 GCA_937860165.1 uncultured Planctomycetaceae bacterium | reverse complement strand
CTGCGCATCGGCATTCGTGTCGATGGGCAAATAATTCGAGGTGCGGTCGCGGTGAGTAGCTAGAGCGAAAGGCGCGACCGTACTTTCCAGACTCTATCGGAGTTGAAATTTACCGTGAATTCCACTTGTTAACCGTGGTTTTTATGGAATTGGAGCAGTTATTTTTGAGGCCTGCCAAGAATTCGCGTGGGAGAGTTGACGGCCACCACTATTCCGGCGGATACTTAGGGTTCTGATTGTGAGGCGCTAGCCTCGGGTTTTCTTAGCACCACCCGACGCTAGCGCGTTCGGCTCACCCGAAAATAAGGCTTTGACAGAGCACTAGCATTTTTTGAGACCCACTAGGAGGCACTTAAGATCGAACGCACACAGCAACGGATCAATGAACAGATCCGCACGTCCCCCTTGCGGGTCATTGGCCCCGAAGGCGACCAATTGGGAGTGATGACCCGTGATGAAGCCCTCGAGAAAGCCCGTGAATCGGGTCTGGATCTGGTCGAAGTGGCTCCCACGGAAAAGCCCCCAGTTTGCCGGGTAATGGACTTTGGTAAGTTCAAATATCAGCAAAAAAAGCGGCTCAACAAGGGGCAAACGCATCACAGCAAGAATAAGGAAATCCGCCTCCGTCCGAAGATTGGCGACCACGACTTCATGACCAAGGCGAATCACGCGCGGCACTTTCTCAAGGACCGCGACAAGGTGATTTGCTCGGTGATCTTTCGAGGTCGAGAAAACGCCCACGTCGAAGAGGGATTCAAGGTCGTGAAGCGTTTGATCGTAGAGCTCGAAGATGTCGCCAAGGTCGAGCAAGACCCTTCGATGCAGGGCCGCCGGATTGTGATGATCCTGGCTCCGAAGTGAGCAACGTTGTGGCCCTTCTTCTCTTCGCCTGCTGCGGTGCCTACAGGCTTGCGCACTTGCAGGTCCGCGCGACGGCGTAGGTTTTTTTCCTGTACTCCCCTTACTGACGTGCAGGGCTCGTGGGGGAGTGCGGGTTTCAACTCACCCTTCGAGCCCCGCACGTCAGTAAGGGAGAGCGGGGGAACGCAAATCGTCACTAATTGACACTAATGAAGATTATACCGCGTCCAACATTGGGTGAAACGAATTGATCTAGGCTAGTTTTTGTGGAATGGGGATACTTCTGGGCTGCGGAAGCGTTTCGCATTGCAGAAGATTTATTGCGAGGAGCCAAGGATGGCCAGACCCATTTCGTTCTCGGTACCAGAGGAAGACGTATCTCGCTTGGCGGAATTGCGCTATGGCCATCCGCATCCGCGCGTGCAGCAGCGTTGCTGGGTGCTGTGGCTGGTCAGTCAGGGATTGCCCTTGCAGCGGGCCAGTGAGTTGGCCGGCGTGTCGCGGATCAGCGGGTGGCGGTAGGGGACCGTTTATCGAGAACAGGGAATCGAGGGGCTCCTGGCCGAGCAGTGGGAAGGCCCACAGAGCGGCTTGGCTCCCCATGCAGAGACGCTGGAGGCCAGCTTTGCCGCACAGCCGCCGCACACGGTGGCCGAGGCCGCCGATCGGATCGAACCGTTGACCGGCGTGCGGCGCGAGCGGTCGCAAGTCCACCAGTTTCTGCGAAACACGCTGGGGCTGAATTGGCGGCGCATCGCCGCCATCCCCTGTCCGCCCAAAAAAACGTCGCCGAGCACGTCCAGGTCCAAGCCGAATTCCTGAAAGACAAGCTGGAACCGCGGCTCGCCGAAGCGCGGGCTGGCCAACGGGACGTGTTCTTCGTCGACGCGGCCCACTTTGTCCTGGGGACGTTCCTGTGTTACCTCTGGACGAAGTCGCGGTTGTTCGTGAAGGCCGCGGCGGGGCGCCAGCGTTCTAACGTGCTGGGGGCCTGGAACGCCGTGACCCAGACGCTGGTGGCGGTGACGAATACCACCGTGGTAAACTCGGAAACGGCCTGCGAACTGCTGCAAAAAATCGCCGCCCAGTCGCTGGGGCGTCCGGTGACGCTGGTGTTGGACAACGCACGCTCTCAGCACTGCCGGCTCGTGCAGTGTCTGGCCGAGCAGTTGGGAATCGAACTGCTGTTTCTCCCATCGTACTCACCGAATCTCAACTTGATCGAGCGGCTGTGGAAGTTCACCAAGAAGACCGCCCTGCGGGGCCGGTATTACGCAACCTTTGCTGATTTCCGCGCCGCCATCGACGCTTGCCTCGCCCCAATTGACACCACTCACCGCCCCCAACTGGCAACTCTCATGACCCACAATTTCCAGACCTTTGACAATGTTTCACTTCTCGTCGGGTAAAGTATAGTTCACTGAGCGTTGCAAGCGAGAAACTGCTCAGCTCACCTCCTAGTGACATGGCTTGCCGGAGGGTGGCTAAATCCCAGTCAAGAGTTTCGGTGATTTCGAGCCATTCGCGATTATTGACATCGTCATAGGTGAGTAAGCCGTCGCCACGAGTGCGATAGTGGGTGCATCCTGCACTTTGCGATTGCTGGCTCTTCGGTCATGATGCCGGCGTGGATTTTGGTCGTTTCGTGGTGCTGCTGGCAGGAAGCTGGCGAAGCAGGGAGATCAAGGATGAAAACAACGGAACTGATGCGTGAGCGAATTCAGGAATTCTCCCGGCAGTTGCGGGAAGAATTCGGCCCGCTGGCAGTGAGCGCGGACGGATGTCTGCTGGAAGTCGCGGAAGAATGGGGGGTTCAGCTCGGGGACGAGTTGGCCCGGGCGGTGACGGAGCAAGCGTTGCCCGCCGCGGCCGAGTCGCCGGCGGAGGCGACCTGTCCGCAGTGCCAGCGCCTGGCACGATGGAAAGGGGTCCGCAAGCGCCGCATCGAAACGCGGCGCGGCGCCATCCATGTCTCGGAACCCGAGTATCACTGCCCCACTTGTCGGCGGTCTTTTTTTCCCTCGGACCCGCGCGTTGGGGATGGGGCCTGACGAAACGCTCAGCCCGGCGCTGCTCAAGAAGGTGATCCACGCCGCGAGTTCGGCCAGCTTTCAGCAAGCCGAGGAAGATCTGCTCGCGTTGGCAGAAGTGCGGGTGTCGGCCAATCGGATCCATCGCGCGGCCCAACGCGTGGGGAGCGAACGGGTCGTCGACCGCCGGGCCGCCGCGGTCGCCTATCGCGCGTTGGCTTTGCCGCAGCAGCGCGCGAGTCCCGGCCCCGTGCCGCCCGACGTGGCGTGCGTGCAAGCCGACGGCGGTCGGATTCAAATTCGTCCGCGGGGACTTGAGTCGCGCGACTCGGATTCGTGGTGGCGCGAGACGAAGGTGGGCTGTCTGTTGGCGATGACGAGCGCCCGACATGCCGCGGACCCTGCTCCCCAGGTTCCCGAGGCGTTCGTCGATCCGGCCCGGATGGCGAAGATCTCACGAGAAATCAAGGGGTTTTCCGGCGACGCCGCCGCTTCCGACGCGCCGCCGAACGAGCCGGAGCCGCCGCCCCGCGACGCCCCGGAAGTCGTCGCTCACACGGTCGTGGCGACGATGGAGAAGGTCGAAGCGTTCGGCGAACTGCTGGTCGCCGGGGCGCATGCGCTGGGCTTCGCCGCCGCCGAGCGGAAGGCCTTCGTCGCCGACGGCTCGGAGACCAACTGGGGACTGTGGCGGCGCTGCTTCTCGCACTATACGCCGATCCTCGATTGGGTGCATGCCGTGTGCTACGTCTACGCGGCGGCGATGGCCGGCGTGACCGCGCCCGAGGGGTGGACGGACTACTGCCGCTGGGTGCAATGGCTGTGGAGCGGAGACGTGGACCGACTGTTGGAAGCGCTGCGCCAGCGCCAAGCGCGGATCGGCCTGCCGACGGAGGGCGCCGCCGAACCGTCGCCGCCGCAGCGCGTGGCCGACGCGCTGCGTTACTTGGGCAAGCAACGCGAACGGATGAACTATCCGGCGTATCGCCGCGAGGGCTTGCCGATCACCAGCAGCCACGTCGAATCGACCATCAAGCGGATCAATCGCCGCATGAAAGGAACCGAAAAGTTTTGGGACGCCGGGGCCGAGCCCCTGCTGCACCTCGTCGCCGACCGCCTCAGCCCGGCCGGCGACCGGGACCGCTACTGGGCCGATCGACCCAAACGACTCTCCAGCCAGCGATGCTACCAACAAGCCGCCTAAAAACCAAAAAAACAAACCGCGGGATGCACCCGCTCCGCTTGATCAAGGCGACAGCAGCGACTCTGCCGGCCGTCAATAATTCAGGGAACCTCAGTGATATCCGGCCGGAAGTAACCTACGAATACAACACCTCAGGAACGAACATCGGCCGGATCAGCAAGATTATCGAGCTGCAGGACCCCCTCAATGCATCCGACAACAATTCTCACACCTACGAGTATTACCCCAACGGGCGGGTGTTTCGTGTGACCGATAGCCTGGGACACACGCAGACCTACAATTACAATCTGCTCCGCGGTTCGACAGAATTTATCGACGAGAATGGCAATGTCGAAACCTACCTGCATCAAGAAAATGGTCTCCTGGCCAAGCAGATTCACGACGACCGCACGCGGATGGAGTTCACCTGGGGCAAGATCGGCACACTCGGTGAATTTCTGATGACTTCTTCCACCGACGAAGTCGGGGCGACCGAGTCGTTCAAGTATTACGTGACCGACGAGAATTATTTTGATGGCACGGCTCATGAGGTTCTGGTCACTACCGATGTGTTCCGCAATCGACAACTTTACGAAGCAACCGAAAAACACTTTGCCAACAACACCGCTCTGGTGACGCAGTTCGATTACTTCCGGCCCGCGATGAAGCTGCACATGAAGCTGCTGAAATCGGTCAGAGTCGATCCCAGTGGTCAGAACCTCACGACGAATAATTTTTACGATCCGACGGGGAGGTTGACACAATCGACTGACCCACTTCTTAACAACACAACGTACCAATACTACATCGCCCCAGGACACTATACAGATAGCTTGCTCCTATCAACAACGCTTGCGAGACCGGGTGTCCCAGGGGTTACTACCTACCTGTACGATTCTGCTGGGAATATCACCTCGCAATCGACCGACAATATTGCTGCCCCTGTTGCGACTTTCGATCACCAAGGAAACGTTCTCGAGACAACCGACCCGACCGGGGTGAAAACTATTCTTGCCTATGACATCCTTGGGCGGTTGACCAGTGCGATTCTCACCAACACGGCGGTTAATACTCCGCAGCTTACCTCCACCTACAAATACGATTCGCAAGGGAGACGCAAGCAATCGATGGATGCCTTGGGGCGTGTGACCAATTTTGAATACGACCTCAAGGGAAACCTGGTCAAGACGATCTCCGCCGATGGGTCGGAGAGCATCTTCGAGTACGATGCCTTGGGCAACCGCACGAGCGCGACTGACCCACTGGGCCGTGAGACACGATTTGCCTACGATTCGCGCAGTCGGCTGATCGAAACGATCCATCCCGATGGCACCATCGAGCGGATTCGCTACAACGGCACCGGCCAAGTCGCCGCGACCATCGACGCCCTCGACCGGGAAACTTCATTCACTTATGACGCCCTGGGCCGGCTCGTCACTACCACCGATGCCGACAACAAATTGGCGACCAATCACTACGATCTCCTTGGTCGGCTCGTTTCCAGTTTAGATTTCAACGGCAACAAGAGTGAATTTAAGTACGACAAGCTGGGGCGACTCAGCGAGACCCGGGTGCTGCCGATGGACAACGGAGCTGTGCAAACGGGAGTGCCACTGGTCTCCCTTTCCACGATTGATTACGACGCCGCTGGCAACGTTTCGCGCAC
>CALMBE010000169.1 GCA_937860165.1 uncultured Planctomycetaceae bacterium | reverse complement strand
GGACTTAATTCCCCCGGCGGGTACCTTTGAGCGAGTACGCCTGGGGTAAATCCTTCGATTCGGCCCACGGAAATCCGCCGAAGGGGCCAGTCTTCCGTTGACCCATCTTGGCAAGAACTCTAGAATTTGCTGGCACTTGAGTTTAAGCATTGCTGGCTGAATCAGTGAAGCTTGGGCTGAGGATGCCACTTGTCCCGTAACTTTCTGGAATTTTTTGTTCGAGATTATTCGTAGGTTTTAGCATAGCTCCTAGTTCGCAAGGCACGGCACTTGTTGTCGTGGGCGGTAGATCGGCAATCAAGGGCTGTTATTGGATCCAGCAAGGTGCTGGTTCGACGGCTTTCGCAGATATCGATTCTGGACGTGCACCATGGTTCCCCTCAGGGTTGGTTCCGGCTGGGAGGTCGCAGCACCAGCTAAACTGAATCTGTTTTTAGAGGTATTGGGTAAACGCACCGATGGTTTCCATGACTTGGAAACCTTGATGGTCCCGGTACAACTCTGCGACCAACTTCGTTGGTCTCGGCAGGCCGACACGGCCCGGGCTGAGGGTCGAGCTTTGACTCTGACTGTTCGGCGGGCCGGGTTAGCTAAGTCACAGACTCCAGAACCCCTGGAAAACGCTCAAAATCTCATCTTGCGGGCGGCTCACCTGTTGGCCGAGCACATGGGAATCGAACCCTTCGGTCATTTCGAACTTACCAAAAGAATTCCGATTGAGGCGGGCTTGGGGGGTGGCAGTAGCGATGCCGCCGCGGCTCTCCTGCTGGCCAATGCTGGCTGGGGAGCAGGACTTACTACCCAGGAATTATTACCGCTGGCTGAGAGGCTTGGGAGCGATGTTCCCTTCTTCGTGAATGGCGGGGCAGCGGTCTGTCGGGGTCGCGGCGAAAAAGTCGAAAAACTGGGTGAATTTCCCCATTTGCACTTTGTGATTGTGAAACCTCTCTTGGGCCTTTCTACCCCGCGCGTTTTTTCTGACTTAGACATCGCAAACACAGCGAGAACCAAGCGGAGCCAAGATTCACAAGATCGGCTGCGTTCCCTTGTCGACGCGCTGCAGCGAGGGGCGATTGGAATGGCTTGCCGCTGGATGTCGAATCGGCTTGAGGATTCGGCGATCCGAATTCTGCCGGAAATTTCCCGCATCAAGGTCAAGTTGGCAGAGTTGGGTTGTTGGGGACAGTTCATGACCGGCAGCGGATCTGCCGTTGTCGGAGTTGCTCGGACTGCCAGCCATGTGAAACACATCGTGAGGTCTCTCATGGCCCAACGCCTGGGAACCGTGTTTGCGACTACAAATGGTTGGTAAGGCGTTTCGCCACGCAAGGAGACTTACCGTGATTATTACCGAAGTACGAATCAAACTCATGGAAGACCCGGGCGAAAGGCTAAAAGCCTTTTGTTCGATCACTTTCGACAATTGTTTTGTGGTTCGAGATCTGAAGATTATCGAAGGCTCGAACGGCCCGTTTGTGGCGATGCCGAGCCGAAAACTAACGGCACATTGCCCTCGTTGCGGCATGAAAAACCATCTCCGTGCCCAGCACTGCAACCAGTGCGGCTCGCAACTATCGCATGACCGTCTACCAGTCGACGCCGACGGTCGGGCGAAACTTTATGCTGACATCGCCCATCCGATAAATTCCTCCTGCCGCGAAATGATTCAGAACCACGTTATTCACGAGTTTTTTGAGGAACTCGAGCGGTCGAAACTGCCGGGCTATGTTTCTCGGTACGATGAAGTGGATTTCGATTTTCTCGACGAAGGGATCGACACTCAGCCCATGAGGCCCCGAGAATCCCGCGTGGACCGAGCCCACCAACCTCCTACACCGCATGATTCACGCCATGCCGGGGGAACCCCCAATACCTCCCCTGAACTTCGGAACCCACCCCCACATCGGCCCCCCGGCAGAACCCCTAATGATCGGGCCGAAAGCTTTGGTTCCGGTATTTTTCCTGAAGACTGAAGCAGAATTGGGATTTTAGGGCATTGGTCGCAATAAGATTCGGGTTTCGACTATCGTTGGGCTCGTGCCACACTTCTTTTTTCGGTTCTTCGGGATTTTTAGTGGGTTGAAACGTTTACCAAATCATCTCGGATTTAGTCAATCATCCCATCCTGAAGGGATATCATCATTCAGCCCAGGGTTGGTCGTTACTGGGACCTACCCTGGGTAACACAGGCAATTAACGCAGTCGTCCGAGCAATTCGCATCGAGTTCCGACGGCATTCTAACGAGGACGAAATACA
>CALMBE010000168.1 GCA_937860165.1 uncultured Planctomycetaceae bacterium | reverse complement strand
AAGCTATCCCAGCAAGAAATCCGTAACTGCTTATATTACGGTGAGTTGAACAAAAGACTATTAAAGTTGGCCGAGTACCCGGCGTTCCGCCAAATCTGGGGAATCCCTGACCTGCCTGTGCCAGAGGGCGAGGAACCGCCATCACAACTTGCGAATGACCAGTATTTTAAGGACATGGGCGATGCACAGTTAGTCTTGCGATTTTTCGCACTTCGGCACTGGGAGCGATTCCGCGGTGCCATGCAAGATTTTCTTGATCGTTACATGATTCGGAGCAAGAAATTTAACGCCGAAGATTACCAGAAGTTAGATAAGCTTTTCAAGGAAACTATTGACACCTGCAAAGAAGTATTTGGAGATCTTGTTTTTCGGCCTTATGAGCCAGACAACGACGAATGGGGCGCAAAGCCACAAGCATCTTTCGCTGACTCTGTTATGGTTGCTATTAGCGATCAATTAATGAATAAAGAAAAACTACTTGGCAAAAAACGAGAACTCATCAATGGAACTCAACGGCTATTCCAGGAAAATCCGGCCAAGACTTTTACCGGAGCGGCCAATACAAGAAACGATGTTCAGAATCGCATCAAACTTTACTGCGACATGGTTAATTCGATAGTGCAAGATTGAATACGAAGGGGTTTCTGAATGTATTCACAATGCACGCTTGATTCGGCTGATCGCATTGATACTGTAAAGCGAATCCTAACTGCAAACGAGAGGCTTCGCGAGTTGTTGTTTGGTGATTCGGACTTGACAAACGATTCGGGAATCGTTGAACTTCGCGAAGAATTTCCCCCACAGTCGCGATGGAGAATTTTCGAGCATTGTGCGGCTGTTACCCGTCTCTATGCGATACTAGAGCAATGCGTTGGCGAACTCGTTCGAGCTTGGTTGGACGATCTGCCAAGTGTCGTGCCAGATTATCCTTCACTAGGCTCTAGCTTTGAGGGAGCGCACCGACGTGGCGTGGCATGGGTTCTGCAAAACATCGACCACAACCGAAACAAGCATTTATTATCTGAAACCATCTGCCGTGAATTTGCGGATGCTGTGTCTGGAATTCCAAAATTCAAAATTCTACCAGAGGCATTTTTACATGAAAATAAGACACTGAAAATGGATCGCATATCTGAACTTCTGGCTTGGTTGTGCATACAGGACGGATGGGTGTGGTTGAGTAGCCACGGTGCCGTGACGCGATACTTGCAAGTAACGCGGGGCGGTGAAACAACCTGCGAAGCGGAATTACGCACTTTCATTTCATACCGAAATGATGCAGCGCACGGCAGCCCAAATGAGGTACTAGGCTTTGGGCCTCTAATGGATTGCGCGGAATTTATCTCGGTGCTGTGCGAAGCTCTTTGTGAGCAATTTGACTGGAACCGCGTGCATTTACTAAAGCAGCACAAATCGTATCAGCCACTTGGTACGGTTACTGAAGTGTTTCAGAGATCGCGTGCGGTTATAGCTCTTATTTCTAATGCCACTATTTCGGTTGGCCAATCAGTTGCAATAGTTGGTCCGCGGCTATACAAAGAGTCGCCCATTATCAGCATTCAAGACAATGACGAGTCAATCCAGACCGTTGCAATAGACGGCGAGCAAGAATTGGGGCTGCAATTTGACTGGCTGCCGCCAAAAAACTGCGAACTGTTCAGTTTGGAGTCTGTCGAGTCGGCTGTCGACTATGATATCTAGCTAGTTTCACCATCACAAATTCCCCACCGCCCCTCCTGATCTTGAGTGAACTAGTCGGGGTGATACCGGAAAGCGCTACGCATTGCAGACAGAACCGCGCTCGGATCGTCGCTGGACCGACAGCCAAGGCACTGAATCTCAATCACAAGATCCGCTAGCCAGCATGGTTCACCACGCTCACTCAAATCGGTTTTGGCAGCGGCCAACGCGGAGCAATCTCGCAGTGAATAGTCGATGGCTTGGCGGGGTTGGAAGTCCGTCTTGGATTGCCGCGTAGCGGCCCTGATTTCCCGGACTTCGCGGCGATACTCCAAATTGGCAGCGGATAGCAGCGTCTCGGGTGGCTGCACCAGCGGCAATCAGTCGTTCTTTGTTAGTCATGCCCCAAAACTAACGAGCGGTTATAAACTCGGAAGGGGTTTGAGATAAGCAACAGAATTGAGGACAGTGCTGCCTTCGCGGGAATGGGACAACTTTCCCATTTCCGTCATTCTCAGTTCCCGTTGCCACGTTTCCCGGAGACAACCGTGCTTGTTCCCTTCGTCAACGTTTAGTTAGAATGAAAGACAGGATGTAAGGTTCGGTAACTAGTGAGTAGTTAGTATGGTAGCCATTTCGTTAGACAATCAGCGAATCGCCCAGCTTTGCGCTGAGTGGAAAATATCCGAGTTATCCCTTTTTGGTTCGGTATTGCGAGAAGACTTTAACTCAAAGAGCGACATTGATGTCCTAGTGACCTATGACAGAGATGCCGATTGGGGGTTGTTCGATCATCAGCGATTGGAACAAGAACTGTCCGCCCTTTTCGGGAGACGTGTGGATTTAGTCAGTCGAAGAGGCCTAGAACGCAGCCGCAATCAATTGCGTCGTCAAGCTATTCTCCAATCTGCGGAATCAATCTATGTGTCGTGACGCGGTGATACTCGAGGATATCCGCAACGCAGGCGGGTTGGTGATAGAGTTTGTGGAGGGTCTAGATCAAGCCACATTTCTTTCGGACCTCAAGTCGCAATCTGCCGTCATCCACCAACTTCTCGTGATGGGCGAAGCAGTCAAGCGTTTAAGCCATGAATATCGTACTGCGCATCAAGAGATTCCATGGAAATTATTGGCCGGGATGCGCGACAAGCTAATCCATGCCTATGATTCCATCGACATCGATCAAGTTTGGCAAACAGCTAAGCACGAGATTCCGACAATCATGGAACGCATGAATCAATGATCTTGAGGCCGGAACCGAGTCTATTTCTCGCGGATCTCGATGATGGGTCCCAAGGAATGTTCGGTATTGTCGCCGCTGCGTCGGCCGAGTTCGGTGTGGCGGAGTGTGGCGGCTTGTTGGGCCAAGAAGCGAGCCGGCGTGAGGGGGTAAGGAGTCACCAAATCCGTGAACAGCGATTCGGCTCGCGCCAGATCCCCTTGTTCAAAACATGCCAAGGCTTGGGCGTATTGATCGAGTCGGCGCATGACCTCCGCTGCCGAACTAGCAGGGTAAACGGAAAACAAGTCTACCGGTTGTTCGAGTCCCGGCAGGCGGGCGGTGCAGATTCGGAGAGTAAAAAATTCTCGAGACAGTCTTTGCCGAGTCGCCGCGGTGATGACCACCGGTGTTTCGAGTTGCTTGGTGGCCCCTTGCACGCGGCTAGCGAGGTGGACATTGTTTCCCCGGGGACCGTACTTTAGTCGGCTTTTTGTGCCGGAGTTTCCCACGAGCACCGGGCCCGTGTGAATGCCGATACCTAGTTGGAGGGGGCCCCGATTGAGATGCTGCCAGTCCTGCGAAACTGTGGGCAGGGTGTCCAGCATTTCCAGCGCCGCCGAACAGGCTCGATCCGCGTGATCAGCGCGTTGCAAGGGTGCGTTCCACAAGGCCAACAGGCCGTCGCCGAAATAGTCGACCACGATGCCTTGGTTGCGGAGCACGCACTGTGTTAAGACCTCCATCACTTCCGCCAGAAGTCGATAACAATCGGCAGGTGGGAGCGTTTCCGCCAAGGTGGTGAATCCCCGCAGGTCGGCGAACAGCATCGTCACTTCCCGCAATTGACCGGCGAGGCACTCGGGATGTTGTTGAATGTAATCGGCAACCGTCGGTGAGAAGGCTTGTTCGAGCAGCACGCGGGTGCGAGCAGCAGCGGTTTCGTGTGCGAGTCGGGCGATGCCCACCCCAACCGACTCGGCTAAGAGCTGCATCATACGGGCTTCGAGGGGGCGGATGCCTCGTCGACGATTTTCACTGCGAGGGTTGCGAGCTCCGTACACCGCTCCGATGACGTTACCGGCGGAGGAAAGCACGGGGGCAACCACGGCCGCAGTTGATTGGGCTTGGCTCGTTTGGCTGTTCGAGGGTTGAAAGGAGGTGATCGGATTCGTTAAGAGCGAGTTGAGAGAATCCTGGAGCTGGGAATGGGTGATGAATTCTTCTCGGCCATGAGAAGCCAAGAGTTGCCAACGGTCCGTGGAGTCGCTTTCTCGGAGACTGAAAACTTGCGCCGCTTCGAGCCCGATGGTTTCCACGGCAAACCGCGCGGCATCGGCAAAGAATTCGGGTGAATCGGCCGAGGCTCGATGCAACTTGGCAGTCGCCGCGAGCCATTTGGAGATCGTGTCCGAGGAGGGCCCAGTAGGGGTGAGTGAATCGGGTGTTCGCGGCGCGGCAGCGTCCAGTTCCGCGGCATTGGCTAGCGGAAGAAACGAAGCGTGAAAGTGGTCTGTTGGAACGTCGGCCATAGGTCCGGTTCGCTGCGCGAATGCACCAGTACGGGAAGCGAAATCCGTGCTTCATTGAGAGGATAGGTTACAGCCAGGTGGAAGCGAGGCGTTAGGGGCCGCAAATTCCGGATAATCGACTGCTGGCAGTGGTGGTGATCTGTTCTCGACACGTTTCCCGAGATGCGAAATAATGCCCGTGAGAAACTAAGAAAAAGCAAGCAGATAGATCGCCGCCGGCACTAGAAGGCGGTGGTTGCAGCTTCGTCCGTAGGCTGGGTGCGGAGTGCTTTGCCAAACTGAAAAATGAAGGTGCCATGGCCACGGCGGTACTCCGCTGTGACCATGCTCGTTGGGCGATTCACATGCCCACGCCGGAGTACCAGCG
>CALMBE010000167.1 GCA_937860165.1 uncultured Planctomycetaceae bacterium | reverse complement strand
TGAAGGAAAAGATTCTGGCGGCCAAGCGGGCCAAACTCACGACCGTGATTCTTCCAAAACGCAACAAGAAGGATCTCGACGAGATTCCCAAGCATATTTTGAAGGGCATCCACCTTGTTTTTGCCGACACGATGGATGACGTGATGAAGGTGGCGCTCCGGCGGAGTGTGAAGCCTACGCGCCCAACGAACAAGCCCCACCAGTCGAAACCGCATTCAAGAAAACAGGCTCCGCGCGCGAAAACAGGCCGAGCCGCTCACTCACTGCCGGTGCATGCGGCCGACACGGGAACGCGTCCCACTCAACGTCACTAACATGACCTCTACGGTCCGCACGAAGGCCCGTTCCACGATCCACGAATTCGATCTCATTCGAGCCCTCCATCGACGCCATAGCCGCCAATCTCCCTCGATCGTTCAAGGGATCGGCGACGATGCCGCCGTGATCGCATCACGGGCCGGCCAATGGACCGTGCTGACAACCGACCTCTTAACCGAAGGGGTGGACTTTTTGCTCAACGAAGTGGAACCGCGTCGGGTAGGGCACAAAGCCTTGGGTGTCAACCTGAGCGATCTGGCAGCCATGGCAGCTCGGCCCCTGGCTGCGTTTGTGTCATTGGCCTTACCTCGTCGAGGGGCCAAAAATCGGACCGCCTTGGAACTTGCGATCGAACTCTATCGCGGAATGCTTCCCTTGGCAGCCAAATTCGATGTCGTGATCGCCGGAGGCGATACCAACACTTGGGACGGCCCGCTCGTGGTGAGTGTTACACTTCTGGGGGAAACTACTGCTCACGGCCCCTTGACCCGTTCGTCGGCACAGACTGGCGATCACTTGGTGGTCACGGGTATCTTGGGGGGAAGCCTTGCGGGCCGGCACCTCGATGTCGAGCCGCGGATTCGGGAAGCACTAAAACTCGCCGATCAATTCGAACTTCACGCGGGGATCGACATCTCCGATGGTCTTGCTCTGGATGCCTCTCGAATGGCCGAGGCGAGCGGCTGCGGGGTAATGCTCGACTTGGATCGAATCCCCTGCTCTGCCGACGCCGTAGCCATGAGTGCACAAGATGGCCGTTCCAGCCTGGACCACGCCCTTGCGGACGGAGAAGACTTTGAACTTCTACTTGCCGTCGCGCCAGAAACCGCCGAAAAGATCATCCGATTTCAACCACTGGATATCCCGATTACCCGCATCGGTGAATTCATCGCACGACCGGGGCTGTGGCAGAAGGACTCGGACGGAACCATCACCCCCCTCGAGGCGCGCGGATATCAGCATCGGGCAGATTCATGAATGAGTTTCGCTTTCTCTCGCACAGTGAAGCCGAGACCGACCAACTTGGCCAATGGCTGGCCGAGGGACTACAGCCCGACACTGTCGTTGCCCTGATTGGCACGCTCGGAGCAGGCAAGACGCGGCTCGTGCAAGCCGTGGCAACGGCCCTGGGAGTACCGCGGGACCAAGTCACTAGTCCCACCTTTGTGCTGGTGAACGAATATCAGAGCGGACGCTTGCCGGTCTATCACTTCGACACTTACCGACTCCGCGACGAGGACGAGCTCCAGGAACTTGGCCCCGAGGAATACTTCCAACGCGGCGGCATCACTTTCATCGAATGGGCTGACCGATTTGCAGAGTTTCTCCCTAAGAATCGCCTCACTATCTCGATCGAATCGCTGGGACCCAGCGAGCGCGAATTCTATATCTCTACCGTGTCACCCAGTCATGACCCTTTGATACTGAAACTCGAGAATTGGGCAAACCCCCCCGAATAGCCGCGGGGGAAACGAACACATTCCCCACATGCACTGCCGCAAAAATATCGAATACTTCTCGGGAAGCTGAGAAGTACTTCTCAGTTTAATGAGGCCGTCCGGGAATTGCAGAATCACATTGCTAGCGGTTAGTTCGTCATTCCCGCCCCCGCCTCCGCGAGGGGCAAGCTCTACGCGGGAATGTCGATTGAAACATGTTATTCCAATGTGAATTCCCGGACTCTCTCAGTTCATTAACAATTGATTGACTGCTTCGAGATCGAAGAGTTCGGGGTCGAATTTGCCTTCGTACCACTCTTCGAACTCTTCGTGGAGTTCGTGCTTGGGGTCTGCCTTGGCTGCCAGAAAATCCGCGTATCCCCAGAGGCCACCGATATCCTCGGGCGGACAAGCGCGCGCACCTGCCAAGCACTCCGGCAGGCAATCCTTCGGCATCGGATCGAGAGTTTTCTCAATCGTAATCGTGTGTCGCCAATCATCGCCGAAGTCGTAGAAATATCTGAGTTTCTTATGGCCTGACTTGACAAGTTCACTGAGCAATACCTCCGATTCCTGGCGTGCCTGGGGATCAACCTCGCCGAATTCCTCCATTTCCGGAGTGCTAAAACGCTGGTCTCCGACGTGAAATTCGTGCATGTGGCTGTTTGTCCACCCCACCGCTACTTGGATGATTTCATGGAGCTCATCCAGCCTACAATCTGGTACTCGCAGACGACGCCAGATAGGAGGTTTGCTGCCATCGAGTGAAATCTTGAGTTGATAGGCTACGTTGACTTTTCGAGTTTTTTTAGGCGGATTCCTACCTGGCGATTGCACGCGCTGGTGTACCACGGCGTAGGGGCTCTCTGGTTGCTCACGATCAGCCGGTATGAAGGGAATTAGGCTATTCTCGTAAGCCACTTGTTGTGCTTCGCGCGGTGCGGTACGAATGTCCATGATGAAACCATTGACATTCAGAAACCAGATCAGTGGATTTTCTGCCAGTTGGCTAGGAAGCGTGTAGGCGGGATCTAAGGGCATGAAGTCCAGACCCTCGCGGATGATCTTGGACTTACCTAACATCGTGCCTACCGAAACCCCGAACCACTTGGCAATGTCCGCAGAACGGACGTGCGGCTCGAAGCTGGGATCTCCCAGGAAATTCGCCCAACCCACCGTGTAAACGATACCGCTGGCCCAACTTGCCGGTTTGCCACGCATGACAGGCGACCCGGTTTGACACACATCAATCGCCAACTCGCGGCACATTTCTTGATACTCAACATCGAGCAACTCGTTGCAGAACTCATCGGTCAGCGAAACAAGTTCCAAATAGACTTTGCGAAACTCAACGGGAACTTCCTCCGATCCACAAAATAGCGGCACAAATTCCTGAGCGACATCATTTTTTCGCGCCATTGGTGCGTCTCCTATCCGAAATATTGGAAGGTTAAATGCCCCGTAATTGTTGCCAACTTCCATTATTCTGGGAAGACTTGCTTTAAGGAATATCGTGCCTTAAATAAGGACCCAGTATTACAAAACGCTCAACCGTTACCTTCTTGCCCTGATAGCTACAGCATTTTTTTGTCAGATCACCGGGCAGACATTTTTTGGTCTCTATTCAATCATCCGATATTTTTCGGTTCTTCAGGAATTTTAATGGGGGACCTTGAAGTTGCCGTGCTTGCAGGTTGGAATTGCTCGTCTCGCAAATTGCAGTTTTCCCGTAGGGGTACA
>CALMBE010000166.1 GCA_937860165.1 uncultured Planctomycetaceae bacterium | reverse complement strand
CCTCGATGGTGACCCGTTGGGGGTTGGCAAAACCGTCGGCCAATTTGAGGGCCCCGGTCAGATCGGTTTGGGCAGCTGTTGGCTCGATCCGCTGCAGGGCTTCGCGGAGTTGCCGACGGTTATTGCTGAATTCCTGCACGACATCTGGTTGCTCGGCAAAGGCTATGATCATGGCCGACATGTCGGATTCCATCTGAGCGACCAAGGCCGCCACGCGGGACTTGGCTTCCTCGAGACGCGAGACACCATCGGTACCATCGGTGGCCGACATGCTGGCAGATTGATCGATCAAGAAAATAAATCGCTCACCTTGGAGCGATTCCCCCTGCCAACCAGGCCGCAGCACGGCGAGCATCACCAGACCCACCACGAGGAGTTGCAGGAACAACAACAGACTCTTGCGGAGTCTTTGCCACAGACTGTTCACATGGAGGTCTTCGATAACCCGATGCCACAAGTAAGTGCTCGGCACCTCCAAGGGGACGCGCTTGAGTTTGAGAAAGTACAGTGCAAAGATCGCCGGGGGGACCAAGCCGAGGAGGATCCACGCCGTACTTCCCAACGAATTTCGGAACAATTCTCCCATAGCGAACTATCTCACCAATCCCCGGCGACGGAGGTGTTTGGCCACCAATTCTTCGACGGGCACCTGATTGTTGGCAAGCAGGTAGTTCATGCCACGCTTGGTGCAAAACTGTTGAACGCCCGTGCAGAAGTTATTCAGGGTTTGGCGATATTTCCTTAAGAGCGGCATGCTCACGGTGATTTCCGCCTCGTTGTGGTCTTCGCAGTCCACTAAACGGAGGTCTCCAGTGACGTCGGGTTCGAGTTCTTCTTGCGATAGCACTTGAATCACAAAGCAATCCATCTGCTGCGAAACAAAGTACTTGAGTGCCGTTTCGTAGCCCGCCTTATCCATCAGATCGCTAATGAGCACAACGACCCCCCGCCCCGGATTTCGCAGACAGAAGTTTTTAACCCCAGTTGCCAAATCGGTCTCGCCGCGCGGCTGGATCGCATCCACCTGGCGAATCATCCGCCACACGCTTTGCCGACCGCGAAAGATGGGGCTCCGCTGGCCGACTGCTTGGTCAAGCGTCTCGATCCGCACACGATCCGCACGAATCAATCCGATAAATGCCAGCGAAGCAGCCAATTGCTTGGCGTATTCGAGTTTGCTGGGCGACCCGAAATCCATCGAGAGACTGCCGTCCACGAGTGCGTAAAAGTGCAGGTCCTCTTCTTCGAGGAACAGCTTGAGGATCAATTTGTCGAGCCGCGCGTATAAATTCCAATCCAAGAGCCGCAGGTCGTCCCCCGCAACGTAATTCCGGAAATCGGCGAACTCGACACTTTGCCCCTTGCGTTTGCTGCGCCGCTCGCCCTTCAGGCGGCCGCGAAAAATCTTGCGGGTCACGAGCTCCAGCCGCTCGAGTTGAGCGCACAACTCGGGCGCGAGCAGTTGTGATTCGGTTGATTTGGTCGACTTAGCTTCCAAGTGGAGTACTCTTTTCTGATGCTCCGGGGGCTGACGCCCACCGGCTCGCCTAAATTGTTTTACTTTCCACTTGTTTCTCGTCTGCTTTCTCGGGGACCTTTTTCAAGATGTCGGCGAGCACTTGGTCGGGCTCGATTCCTTCGGCAGCGGCCTCGAAATTGAGGATCACGCGATGACGCATGGCTGGCAAGAAAGTCCGGCGGACATCGTCGAAACTCACGTTGTAACGGCCCTGTAGCAGTGCCCGAACTTTCGAGGCGAGTGTCATCGTTTGTGCCCCGCGGGGACTGCTCCCCCACCGCAAGTACTGATTGGTCATCGGTGGGGCAAACGGGCCCCCCGGATGGGTCGCCAGCGTGAGACGCACGATGTAGTCTTGGACGTGTGGAGCGACAATCACCTCTCGTACCAATTGTTGCCAGCGGAGTATTTCGAGCCCATCCATCACTTTCTCGGGCTTGACGGAAACACCCCGCGTAGTGCGATCGAGGATGGTCGACAGTTCCTCGCGCGAGGAGTACCCCACCACGAGTTTGAAGAAAAACCGGTCGAGTTGCGCCTCGGGGAGTGGGTAAGTTCCTTCTTGCTCGATGGGGTTCTGAGTCGCCATCACGAAGAATGGCAACTTCATCGGAAAAACTTTACCCGCGATGCTCACCTTTTGTTCCTGCATGGTTTCGAGCATCGCCGATTGCGTCTTGGGAGTCGCGCGGTTGATTTCGTCGGCCAGGCAAATCTGGGTGAAAATGGGCCCCTTCTGAAATTCAAACAATCGCTTTCCCTCGGGGGTTTCCACCACCATGTTGGTCCCCAAGATATCGGCCGGCATGAGATCGGGTGTGAATTGGATCCGTGAGAAATCGAGATCCAGCGTTTCCGCCAAGGTCCGCACGAGGAGCGTTTTGCCCAGGCCAGGCACACCCTCCAGCAGGCAGTGCCCACCCACAAACAGACAGGTCAGCACGCCATGCACAATTTCCTCGTGCCCAACGATGACCCGCCCCAATTGTTCACTCACGGCCTTGTAGCGGCGAGTGAATTCTTCGACTTCTTTTTCGATGCTTCTGGTAACACTCATGTGCTTTGGTTTTCTGTTCGGGGAGGAAAAGTGATTCTGCTGGAATTGGAGTTGGTAATAATCCGCGGCGGACTGACAGTGAAGCGGTTCACTGGATGACGTTCCAGGTTTTGTTCCACAGGGATTTTATCACCGCTGCCCTGGCTTGTCGCCATGGCGAATATCCTGGGAACGGAGGAGAATGCCGACGGGAACGGCCGAGGCGGCTAGGCCATCCGCGACGGGCCTGAAAGGGTAACCGATAATTGCGAACCACTTCCCACTACCATGCTGGGATACCCATAATCAGTAGTGAGAAAAAAAGTTTGAATCGTCCCCACCCGCTCGCAAGTAACCCTTGGACTACCCATGGCAGCTACGTTTTTCCCTGATCCACGACAAGCCTCTCCCGAGGGGCTCGTGGCGGTTGGTGGAAAACTTGCTCCTGAGTGGTTGCTGGACGCTTACCGGCATGGGATTTTTCCTTGGCCGATGGAAGGGGTCGAGGAGTACTTGTGGTGGTCGCCCGATCCCCGCGCGATTCTGCCCCTGGATCGGTTTCACGCCTCTCGCAGACTTGTGCGACGGGCCAAGTCCGGGGAGTTCCGGGTCACGCTCGATCAGGCATTTGCTGCCACGATTCGGGCCTGCGCGGTTGGCCCTGGCAGAGAAGGGGGGACTTGGATTACGCCGGAGATCATCGCGGCGTATGTCGAGCTTCATCGGCTGGGACATGCCCATAGCGTCGAGGCGTGGAAAGGGGAGGAACTTGTCGGTGGCGTGTATGGTGTGAGTGTGGGAGGACTCTTTGCTGCCGAGAGCATGTTTTATCGTGAGCGCGATGCCTCGAAGGTCGCTTTGCTGAATCTGGTCGGGCACCTGACGGCACAAGGCTATCAGCTGCTCGATGTCCAACAGTGGACTCCCCATACCGGTAGTTTG
>CALMBE010000165.1 GCA_937860165.1 uncultured Planctomycetaceae bacterium | reverse complement strand
GAAAGCTGAAACGCCGTTGGCGTAGTATACGGAAGTTATTCTTGAGCCGTGCCTAGGGTAAAGTATCGTGGTCAGAAAACTCCATGGGGTGACTAGGTAATAAGTCCCCCCCAGGTGGGTTAGATGGCTTGTGTATGTCGGTGACTGAGTCGCCAACCACTTTCCGAATTGTTTCAACGAAATAGTTGACCCGCGATTGTGGGGACCATTATACTGTGCCAAATTGGCACGCTGTGCTCGATGAAGCAGCGAGCGACGAAAAAGTGGCTGGCACTGTTGGTATCACTCAGTTTTACAAGGGGGGACGCTAATGAAGACTATCACAGAGTTGGGACGCCATCGGGCGTCGGGCGGCAATCGGCTTTTCGGCAAGTGGCAGGAGGGGTTTGCTGCGAGTGCCTGTTGGGTGACACTTCTAATGGCGATGCAGAATGCCGGTGCATCTTCTTTTATTGATCGGCTGAATGCGGTTCCCAATAACGAAGGCCGAGAACTGGCTGCCGTGGGGAACGAAGCTTGGCAGATTGGCGATCTGGTTCCCGTGCCTCCGGAGATCAAAACGATCGGTTGGACGCTGGGGGGTGCGGGTTTGCCGCTGACGATCAATGGCAACGCGGTCAATTCAGTGGCAGCCCCGGCCGGTGGTGCCGCCGCGATTCAGAACGCCTTGAACTCGATCCAAAACGCCACGAATCGTCTGATTTTTACCCCTGGGGCGAATGCGGCGGCCTTCAACCCCAATGTGGGTGCCGATGGAAATACGATCGATATCTTTTTTGCGGATTTCGCTGCTGCCGGTTTGCCCAATGTCTTGGGTGGGGCATTTCTGGGACAAGCGGTCGGAGCCGCGGCGGGTGGTACTTTCACAGCTAATCACGTCGATATTGTGTTGGACAAGGGATTGGCGGTGTTTGATCCCACGAAGGCGCCCCCCGGATACTTTCCGGTCGTGAATCCCTTAGTAAGTCCTTATGGCACATTCACAGGCACTGCCAACCCAGCCGCTGGCGATATCGAGGGGGTAGTGCTACATGAAGTGATGCACACCCTGGGTCTGCAACACCCGGACCGGGCCATTCAGAACATCAATACCAATGCACGGTTCACGCGTAATTACCAGACCGCACTGGGGGGTGGCGGGACGACGGTCACGGCGGCGCTGTCGTTTGTCAATAACGAGGACAACTTTTTCACCTCTGGTTTGATTCGCACCGAAGAAGGGGCTGCCGCGGCGGTGGCGGGAGAGCCTTTTACAGTTTTTCCGAATCGCGCGAGTTCGGCATCGATGAACAGCATCGCGGGGTTTGGCGATGTTCGGCGGACGATTACGCCAGATGACATCGGCGGGCTGGCATTCTTGTACCAGGACTTCATCGCCCAGGGGAACGCGGATACTCTCCAGGCAGCCACGGCTGCGCGCTATGCGGGAGTGGTGATTGAAAGCGATTTCTCCTTTGTCGTCGGAAGCCCCAACACTTGGAACGATGTTCCTGGTCAGGCAACTCGCAACGATCTACCCGCGAATGCACAGGTACTTGGTGCGATTCCCATGGCAGGGACGATGCAAATTCTAGGTTCGATTGCCGGTAGGACCAACGGAGCCCAGTCGAATCAGATAGTCGTGCCCGGAGTTGCAAATAGTGGCGACGTCGATTACTACCGATTCAGCGCTCTGGGTGGCAAAGAGTTTCTCTTCGACCTGGACGAAGGGGACTTGGTAGGCAATGAGCTTGACGCCGCGATGGAGATCTTCAATGCGGCTGGGAATGTGCAACTGGCCGTGAACGACGATGACAATATCTTGTCGTTCGTCACGCGGATGGGAAGCCTGAGCGTCCGCGATCCGGCCCTAGTGTTTACCGTGCCGGGGGTGGGAATGCAGAACTTCCTGTTGAAAGTGAGCAGCGTCGGCACGAGTATTCGCATCGAAGGGGATTATCTGGTGAATGTGATGCAGGTTCCGGAACCGGCGACTTTGATTTTAGTGTTAGGGTGTTTCCTGGCGCGGGCCGGGAGGGCACGACCGGGAGGCTGAATGAGGTGAGCGCGACCAGCGGTCGCGGCATTATGGGGGTTATTGGCCTTGGAGGTTTTGCGAGTGGGGGGCTACAATCCGCCGCATGATTTGTCGTGTGCTTGCTTTGGTGCTATTGGGGTGGATCGCCGCGTGCGCTGGCTGCCAGTTGGTGCGGACACATCCGGTGAGCGAGCCCTTTCCCTACACGCTCACCCGGCAACAACTCGTGATTCACAGCGATGCCCCGCTCGATCGCCAACAGCGCTTGGTCAGAGACCTTGCCGAACAGCGGGATATCATTAACACCAAACTGGGACTCGCACCCACGACGAATTTGGTGCATGTGTATCTCTACGCCAATGAGCAGGCCTATCGGCAGTTCATGGAACTGCGATTTCCGGAGATGGCCGAGCGCCGGGCGATCTTCGTGGGGACCGATGCCCAACTCTCGGTGTATGCCTATTGGGGAGACCATCTTGCTGAGGACTTGCGTCACGAAGTCTCGCATGGATATCTGCACGCGGCCATGCCGAACCTGCCGTTGTGGCTCGACGAAGGATTGGCGGAGTACTTTGAAGTCGGGCGCGGACAACGGGGCTTCAACGAGTCGCACATCGAGTTGCTTTCCGCGCAAGTTGCGTCGGATAGCTGGCAACCGGAAATTGAGCGTTTGGAAGCGCTGTCCTCGGTCGTCGACATGTCCCAGCAGGACTACGCCGAGTCGTGGGCATGGGTCCATTTCTTGTTGGAATCCGAAGACAAATCCGCCGTGTTAACCGATTATCTCACGGACTTGGCCCACGGCAATCCTACCGAACCCCTCAGTAGGCGGTTGCGGAAGCGGCTGGCCGGGCCGCAGGTGGCCCTGGTGGAGCATGTGCGGCTGTTAAGGTAATGCCTGCTACCGGATGATTTGGGTGTCGGGTAGTCCATCCCACAGTTGGGCGAAGCTGTATTCGACCAAAAACCAGCCGTTGCCGAGAGCTTGAAAGCGAAACGGGGTGTATTCCCCCGAAAGGCCACTGTAATAAGCGATGGGCTCCGTGGCATCTGGATGCCGCACCAGCCAAGCCCCCTCTTCGTTACCGACCAACTGGAAATGCACGACATGTTCGTCGCTAAGTTCCACGGTACCAAAGGCCAGATTCGCGTCGGGAACCGTGGGCGAGTTCATGAACATGAGTGTCGTGGGCTTACCGACTGGGTAGGCCATGAAAGGTCCCAGGCCTGGGATTTGTCCATCGTCGGTAGGCCAATCTTCGATCAGCGCTGAAGCGAGAATTTCAAATTCTGGCAAGCTCGCCCGGAGTCGCCAGGCTTGTGCTTTCCAGGCCAGTGCCGGCCATTCGAGCGACAAGGTCAACCAAGCCGCCACCACCAACATCGCCAACAGCCACGAGCGGATCCCACGGTGGGCGCGGTCGCCGATGAAAATCGTCAGCAGAATTCCGCCCAGCGTAAGTGCCGCGAAAAACAAGATACCAATGAGGGTATAAACACGGGGTACCAGGAGTGGGGGGAGAGGATGGGGCCAGCCTTCCAGGATGTGGCCCGCCCCCGATGCCGTCTGGCGGAACAAGCCATCGAGGCAGATCCAGCCAACGATGGCCAGCAGTGCGGCGATATTGGCGAGCCAGTAGACGCGGCCTGCCGTGTGGGAGAACAAACAAGCAAGGCAGCGTGGGCAGGCCCAACTAGCGATGGGTGGCGTTGCGGCAAGGGTAGGATTGGGAGCGGATTGTGGCATGCCGTGTCCCTCGGTTCGGGGATAGAGCCGTTGCTAGAAGCCAATATAAGCGAATCGCTTGGTCGAGGGAATTCAAGTTTAGGGAACCTGAAAGGGGACCCGTCAGTTTTTCATTTTGGGGTGCCATGCTCACGCTGGTACTCCGGCGTGGGCATGT
>CALMBE010000164.1 GCA_937860165.1 uncultured Planctomycetaceae bacterium | reverse complement strand
TCTATCGTGACTGGAGTTCAGACGTGTGCTCTTCCGATCTATCTCACCGAAGAACAAATCGAAGCCTTGTTTACCGATTTCAAGCAATTGGCTGACAAGAAGAAGGAAATCTACGACGGCGACATTGCCACCTTGATCGAGCAGCGGAACACCCAAATTGTCGATCAATGGCAGCTTGTCTCCTACGAAGTCCAAGCGGCCTCCGGCTCGGCACCACAGGCAACCATAGTGCTCGCACGCGGTGGGAAAGAAGCGACAGCCACCGACAACCAAGGCGACGGACCGTTGGACGCCTTATTTCACGCAATCGAAATGGTCACGGGCAAGTCGGTCGTGTTAAAAGATTTTCGCGTCCAAAGTGCCAGCCATGGCAAAGATGCGCAAGGTGAATCGCTCATCGAGATTGAACACGGCGGACGCACCTACCGCGGAAGGGGAGCGTCGACCGACACCGTCGAAGCCTCGGCCCGCGCATTTCTCAACGCGATCAATCGCATCGAAATCGGTGCGAGCGAAATGGGGAGCCATGCCCGCGAGGTAGTGTGAGAGAAAGCAGAGAGTCAAGAGCGGAGAGCCAGATTGCTTGGCTCTCGACTCTTGACTCTCTGCTCTCCGCCCTACCCCACAAACGCCATCACATAAAACAACCAGCCCGTCAAAGTCGTCAGCAACATGTCCACCGCTGCCATCCAGCCCCAGCGGCGGTGAAAATTGCTGTGTTCGTTAGGACCCGGCGGGTTTGGGAAGTTTCGCAGTGCTCGGGAGATCACGACAATCCACAGCAGGAGTGTCGTCACCGCAAAGAACAAGTGAGTCCACAACACAAAGAAAACGGCTTGGTCCGGCTTCCCTCCCACGACTCCAGCCGCCCGGTCTTGCCAGCCATGCAGTCGGACATCCAGCTCAAATCCCGTCAGGACAACCACAAGCAGCACCGCCAGAATTAGCTGAACTCGCTTGTGAAGTTCAAAAGCACGATGCCTACGGACCTGGAGAATACTCCAGGCCAAAACCACAAGCACCAAAATCATTCCCAGACACACGGCATCGAGCATGAACGAAGCTCGCGTACCCAAAAAGCCGTCCCGGCCGGGATAATCCATGATTAGTGACTACAGAAGGTAAAAAAAGCGGGGCACCTGCCCCACCTTGGTTGGCGAATCGTCATTAAAACAGTAATCTGTAGACGCGAATCAGAAAATAGCAGAATGAGAACTCCGGAGCCTGAAATTGGGGGCGATTTCCCTAACCGAGTTAGAAATTGCTCGATTTATTGATACTGAATTTTTCAATACTGAGGCCGAGTGGCGGAATGGCAGACGCTCTGGACTTAAAATCCAGTGGGGGGTAACCCTCGTGCGGGTTCGAGTCCCGCCTCGGCTACTGTGTTTTTCTGCCTCCTCCGCAGAATCTGTGGGTGAAGTCTGCGGAGGAATTGCAAGTTGGAACGGGAAAAACTGAGTTTTCATGCGGTTTTGTAGGTCAGTAGTTTCGGGACTGGAAATGTCGAGCGGCATGTCTGGTGGTCGATTTTCTGAAATGGGAACCGACTGGCGTCCGCGGCCTTCGGGGCCACTTGCTGGAAATCGTAGATTTCTCCGAGGAACAACA
>CALMBE010000163.1 GCA_937860165.1 uncultured Planctomycetaceae bacterium | reverse complement strand
CGCTGGTACTCCGGCGTGGGCATGTGAATCGCCCAACGAGCATGGTCACAGCGGAATACCGCCGTGGCCATGGCACCCGGATTTTCAGATTAACGCCGAGGTGTCGCGTTGCGACACGGCTACCGCCGCGTGCGTTGCTTTCCTTCCCCCTTTCCCCGCACGTTCTCCGCCTGCCCTGTCATTTCATACAGAAACCGACTCGGCACGGTCTCGCGTGGCTTGCCCCACTTGCGGCGGGAGAGGGCGAATGACAAGGTGAGTTGTTCCTGCGCCCGCGTTATCCCCACGTAACAGAGCCGTCGTTCTTCGTCGATCGCGTCCCCTTCGACTTCCACCGAGCGTTTGTGCGGCAAGATTCCCTCCTCCATGCCGACCATGTAAACATACGGAAACTCGAGTCCCTTCGCCGAGTGCAAGGTCATCAGGGCGATGGCGTTGTTCTGGAGTTGGTTTTCTTTGTCGTCGCTTGAATCACGGGTTCCTAGGGCGATGTCGTCCAGAAATGCCCGCAAAGGGGCGTCCCGTGAGTGCTCGGCAAACGAGGCCGCTGCGTTGACAATTTCCTCCAGCGAGGCCGCTCGAGCCTCGCGGTCGTTGGGATCAGGATATTGCCGTTCAATCTCTTGCCGGTAACTGGTTTGCCTGAGAACCTCGGTCACCAACTTGGGAGGTGAAAGTTTCTGGGCGGATTTCTGCAGGTCTTCGATCAGGTGCCGAAACTTGGCGACAGCCGTAGTGGCGGGACCCGGGAGCAAGTTTGATTTTTCAATCGCCCCCATCACTTCCCAAACCGTCGAACCCCGTTCAGTCGCCGCGGCAAGGAGTTGTTTAACGGTGGAACTACCGATGCCTCGCGCCGGGGTATTGATGATCCGCAACAGGGAAGGCTCATCGTGAGGGTTATCGACGATTTTAAGATACGCCAAAAGATCGCGGACTTCCTTGCGATCGAAGAAGCTCATCCCTCCCAGCAAGACATACGGCAACTTGGCACACCGCAACTCGGTTTCAAACGCCCGCGGTTGTTCATTCGTGCGACACAGGATCGCAAAGTCTTGCAGTCGGGTACCGGGTTCAGTGAGCAGGCGATTGATGTCGGCAACCACGGCTTCCGCTTCTTCTTGTTCTCCGGGAAGTTGCATGATCCGAGGTCGCAGGCCATTGGGTCGAGCAGCCCGCAGAATTTTCTCGTGACGAAGTCGATTGAAGGCAATAAGAGTATTCGCGTACCCCAAGATGGCAGCCGTCGAGCGATAGTTATCCTCGAGTCGCACCACCTTCGCATCGGGCCAATCCTTTTGAAAGCGGAGGATGTGTTGCACGTCGGCACCCCGCCAGCCGTAGATGGATTGGTCGTCGTCTCCCACGACGCATAAATTCCGATGGCCCATCGCCAGGCCCTTCACGATTTCGTATTGGCTTTGATTGGTATCTTGATACTCATCGATCAAAACATGATCGAACAGCCCGGCTTCGGCGTCGCGAATCTTAGGAACTTCGCGAAAAAGCTGTTGCGTGAGCAGGAGCAGATCATCGAAATCGACCATGCCCTTGGTCTTGAGTTGCTGCTGATAGCGCCGGTAGGCCGCCGCGGCGAGATGCTCCTTGTCGGACTCCGCCATCGAGGCGGCCCGCGCTGGTTCAAAGGATTTCGCCTTCCAACGACTCACAATCGCTAACATATCACCGGGGCGAAGCGTTTCGTCGGGGCAGCGAATCTCGCGCAATGCGGCCCGAGCCTCGGCTTCTTGATCGCCTCGATCACAGATGGTGAATCGCTGGGGATAGCCAAGCCTCACGATATTCCGCCGCAGGACTTGCACGCAAAGCGAGTGAAAGGTGGAGATCAGCGGGCGCGGCCTTCCTTTTTGCGATTTACCGCCTAGCAGCTTGGATGCCCGTTCGAGCATCTCGCCGGCAGCCTTGCGGGTGAACGTGACCGCTAGAATTCGTTCCGGTCGCGTCCCATGCCGAATTAGTTCGGCGATGCGGTAGGTCACGACCCTTGTCTTGCCAGTACCCGCCCCCGCCAGAACCAGCAGGGGTCCGCGCAAGGTATGGACAGCTTCGAGCTGGGGAGGATTAAGTCGGTCGGACATATATTTTTAGTTTTTGTCTTAGATCCAAGCCAAGAATTGCAGGCGGATCACGGATCGTAGCTCTCGCAAACGGCGTCGGATAGGACTTGACTCGCAACATCCCGTAAGAAAGTTCCCCGCTGAATCAGCGAACCGAGAGTTTCAGGGCCGATCAGTTTTTGCTTTGCCTAAGTTGTCATTCCCGCGCAGAGCTTGTCCCTCGCGGAGGCAGGGGCGGGAATCCAGTGCGGCGGTTAAACCGTAAAATACTGGATCCCCGCCTACACGGGGATTACGAGCGCGCCGGGAATCGCTTTTATCCCCATGACAACTTGAAAAACTGATGTGTCCGTTCCGCCAACCGCAGTCGGGTTTTGTTTGCGTTGGAGTGAAACTTTGCGTGCGGTCATTCGG
>CALMBE010000162.1 GCA_937860165.1 uncultured Planctomycetaceae bacterium | reverse complement strand
CCGCGTTTATCCGCGTTCTATTCTTAGTAGTACCAAGCGACTGGGAAATTGGAACACACTCTAGCACTTGCATAATCCTGTAGCACGTTCGGCTCATGTTTTGAGACAAAGCCTAGTGATTCATAACTGGATTTGAGACGATTCGCATTTCAAATCACAAATCACAATTCACAAATTACTCTATTCCGTCGTTCCGCCATGGTTCAATTTTTCCCTGTCTGGTCACGGGTTCACCACGGCATCCGTAGGCGACGCTTGAGGTAGTCGAGCGACATCTGGGCGAGCGTCTGGCGGTTGGCGACAATCTTCGCCATGCCGCGGCTTCCGACCAAGAGGTGTGCGTCCTGCGCGTCGAGTTGCACTTCGACGACATGCGCCCGCTCGTGATCGACCGCAGCGTTCTCCCCCGCAGGCTCGGTAGCGCGACTGGCAATCTGCGTGACCTGCCCGGTGAGAATCGTGAGGGGTGCGGAGCTCAACAGAATTTTTACCGCGCTGCCGGTCTGAACTTCGGCAATGTCGCGTTCGGCGACCGACACCAAGGCCGTGAGCCGATGGGGATCGCCGATCGTGCAAAGCATGGTTCCCGGTTCGATGAGGCACCGCTGGTTGCGGGCAGCGAGCGGGGAACCCGACCAGGTGTTGAGCCGGTCCGTTGCCTCCGCAGGCTCTCGATCGGGGGGGGCGAGTACGGTGCCATCGGCCGGGGCCCGCAGCACCAACCGGTCCGCAACCGCGCGATACTCGGCAAGTTCCGCCCCAGCGTCTTCCCACTCGGCCTTAGCCGTGGGCAACTGCAGCGAGATTCGGTTGTCCAGCGCCCGCAGGGTTTGAAGTTGCTCGTAGTGGGTCTTTTTTACCGCCAGTTCACCGGCCCGTTGTTCGATAGCAAAGTCGACTTGGGGATCGATCATCCGCGCGACGACATCGCCCGCATGTACTTCGGACCCTGCAGGCAAGGCGAATTCCAATTCTCCGCGCTCGGTCGCATAGAGGGGCTGACTCTCGACGGGGACAAAAACCGCGGGGGCGACAACGGTGTGCTCCACGGGAAAGAACAAGACGGTCGCAATTACCGCCAACACGGCGAGACTCAAGAATGAAATCCTTCCCGGTCGCAGTCGTGCCCGTAATGAGGGATTTCCCACCACCGACACAGCCCCCCGGACCGGTCCCGCAACCATCCCCACGCCAGTCACACCACAAAGTATCAACACCAGGTTATCCAGGTGCAGGGGTCGAGCCACTGCCAGCAGCATCGCGAAAATTGCCACGAACAACACCAGAGCGTAGAGTTTGGAACCGATGGCATAAATCGCCATGCGCGTGAGCTGGCGTTCGGTCAACACGGGATCGGCGGGGGTGGATTGAGCCAAGAGCCAGTTTCCGAGTCGCTCGCTCCAATACCCGTGCGCACGCGGACCGAGATTGGGAATTTCCCACAGGTCGCTCAGCAGGTAATAACCATCGTACCGCAACAGCGGATTCGCATTCACCGCGAAGGTGCCGACCGAGGCAATCATCGCCACCCCGAGTAGCCAGGTGTTCATCAGCCCAGGCTCGGTCACCCACCACCCGATCAGCGCCGCGGCAGCAATAACAATCTCGGCAATCATCCCCGCGGCGCTCACCGCCATTCGCTGCCATTTGCTAGGCAACCGCCAGATATCGGAGACATCGCAGTACAGAGCAGGAAAGAGCACCAAGAGCATCACCCCCATTTCGTGGCACCGGGCCCCGAAGTGGCGACAAGTGAGCGCATGAGCCAATTCGTGGATCACCTTCAGCCCGGCTAGGGTCGAAAGCCACAGCAGCACGTGCCGGGGGCTGGTCAATTCACTGATCGTCGGCAGTCTGGACCACATCGCCGCGTGATAACTGGCCAACAACCACAAGGCGTAACCGAGGATCGCCATCCCCACGACCGCCAACAGGGGTGAAAAGATCCACCGCACTTTGGAGGACAGGGCCTCGATTATCGGCTCTGCATCCCAACTCGCTACTCGAAAAGAAAGCACGGAAAACAGTTTTTGCCAGCGGGCCGCTGCTTGCTTTTGGGCATCGCGCTGGAGGAGTTGCTCCCCCTGCCCTGCCGCGATGCTCCGCAGCATGGATTGCTGAGCCATCTGATTTACCGCTTGATGCAAACTGGCGAGCGAAATCGTGCGGGGAGCGAATCGCGATTCAAAGTCTTTCTTGAGCTCCCCCCACGACACCGGTTCGCGGAGGAGATCAAACAGAAACATTTCCTCGCGGGTCAGATGAAAAAGTTCCAGCGTCAGGGGATCCTTCAGCACGAAGCAAGTCTGATCGGCAGTGGAAATCGTGACGTGCTGGAGGTCACCCCGGGCGCGCAGCCCCAGCGGTCGGTTGACGGTGGATCGCAGGTCATCGGGCAGCTTGGACATGAATGTTCTTTGGTTCTTCAGGGATTTTAATAGCTGAACTTGTGAGCCGAACGCGCTAGCGTCGGGTTCTTCCGCGGGGTGATAACCGTTTAATGAAGAACCCGAGGCTAGCGCCTACGGCTCATCCCGGCAGGGATACAAGCATTTAGCCCCGGGTCAGGTCGCTACTGCGACC
>CALMBE010000161.1 GCA_937860165.1 uncultured Planctomycetaceae bacterium | reverse complement strand
ATGCCCTGCGCCTGAAAAATCGCTTTTCACCATGTCCTAATTGTTTTGCTATGCCCGCACACGAGCCAAGTTTTCAAAAATCATCCCACTCGCTTCTTGGAAACAACGAAAACGAGTGCAGAGTCCATGAACCAACGCGACCACCAAGGCCGTGAACAAAGCCCTCACAGCAAGGGTTAGCAGGGAATCACCAATCGACGCAGGCACAAGCAAGGTCGTTCCGTAACCTACTAACAGTGCGGGAACGATTGGCCATAGTTGCCTAGCAAGGTCTCGAACCCCGATCCCTAGATGGCGGCGCAAGAATGGGATGTAGATGACCGCTTGGGTTACGTAGGCGAAGAGCACCGCTGCTGCGACAAGTTCAATTTTTCCACTTGTAACGACAAGAGCAAGCAATCCCACCTCGGTCAATCCTGCCAAGATGGTGGCTTGCAGGAGGATCCGAGTCCGCCCAAGCGACATAATACAGTTTGCAAGCGGCTCGGTGGTTGCCCGGATTATCCCGTAGACGCACAGGATCTCCAGGGGCAACATGGCCGGCAGCCATTTATCGCTGCCATTGCCCAAGAATGTGACAAGAAAGAACTGTGCGTTGGCCAGCAGCGTTGTATTGACGATCAGGGCAATGAATGCGACCAGATCCACCGTCTTGAGGTACCAACGCCTCATTGCAGCCTGGTCATGTTGGATTGCAGAAAATGCGGGGAACAATACGTTGTTGACTGTGTCATAGAGGAGGCCGCAAATAAAGCTTCCCCATGTAAAGGCTAATGCATAGTAGCCCAATTGGACGCTTCCCAAGATGGAACCGATCAAAAGGTTATCCAGGTTAAATATGAGAAAGACTAGGATTCCGCTTCCCAGCAACGGGGCACCGAACCGCACGTATTCCTGCGCGTCGTGCCAATCGAAATGGAAGCCCATAGGGATTTTTCTCATAAGTTGGATGGCGACCGTGCTGACTATCGTTGCGCCAATATCGGCAAGCACAATGGACCAGTATTCCCAACCGGATAGCACCAGCGTAATCGCAATAACAGAGCGGACTACTACACTGAGAACACCGGGAATCACTAGGGCACGGAAATTATGTTCTCGTGTTAACATCACCCCCGGCATGAAGCCAATCGTGCTCAGGAGAAAATTAAATGCTAAGACACGCATCACGTCGCCGGTTGCAGGATGCTGGAAGAAATGGTGTGCGAACAGCGCGATGAGCTGGACGGCCAGGAACGCCCCGACTCCAAGGATAATCTTGAGCGTGAAGGCCGTCTGAAGGCTCTTCTGGTCGAGGGAGTGACGGCGAATTGCCGCGTTTCCTACCCCAAGATCACTAAAATGACCAAGAAATCCGATAATGATGCCTGCAAATGCGACGACCCCATAATCAGACGGGCTAAGATTCCTGGCCACAACCATACTGGTGATGGCCATGCAAATTATTGTGGTCCCTTTGGCCAAACCGGAATAGATGACATTTTGGAATACCTTGGCCTTGGAACTCATGACGACGATTCAATCGTGCGAGATTTTCAGTTGGAGGGATGCGCTGTTTGCTTGCACACAACGGGCGTTCACCCCGTACGATCCGTAATTACTAGCCACCAGTGACAGGGCATTTTCAGGTCGCCAAATTGACCGGTCATTAGAAACCACAGTGCTGTCCGCGTCGAAAGAAACACACGCTTAATGTAATGCCCGGGTTCGCGTCGACCACTGTAAACTTCCTCATCCTCGGGGCTACCAGCAATAGACTCTACCGCGACTCCCTCGATCAACAACTTGGCTGTGTAGAGATGGTCGAACTTGAATTGTTCCGGTATCTTAAAGATCCCATAAACATGATGAGGGCCTCGCCATGGCTGAACCACCATGTGTGTCGCGCGGAACCAGTGCTGTTTTTCTACAACCGGTATTTCAGAACGACAGTCGGTGAGCGGCGGCATATTCACCAGTACTGTCGCTGTTGTCACCAGCGTAAACAGGATGCTGAAGGCAATCAGCCAGCTTTTCTTGTTCATTTGGTTAGTTTCGTTCAACCCAAAAACCAGACAAACCAAACAAACCAGAGCAACCATCCTGCTCGGAGGTTTCGTGATGCCACGCCACCTCGCCGCCACCTGCGTGTTAATTGTTACCCTGCTTTGCGG
>CALMBE010000160.1 GCA_937860165.1 uncultured Planctomycetaceae bacterium | reverse complement strand
CACAGACCACCCCACCTTTGCCGGGCAGCGCTTCGTCGCGCGGCAGATGCACGCCGCAATGGGCGCAGGCCAGCATCGGCTGCAGTTCGGCGCCGGGGTTCGGCGGTCGGGCCGCGGGCGGCGGTGTGCGGCGGCGGCGCTGCCCGCTGCGCAACAACCACAACAACAGGAACACGGCGACGAGGAACAGGAAGATCTTCATGTCACGAATCGATCAAGCCGGCGACCCGCGCTGCAGCAGCACTTCGAGTACGAAGCGCGAGCCCACGTACGCCAGCAGCAGCAAGGCCGCACCCGCATACACCCAGCGTGTGGCCGCAGGCCCGCGCCAGCCGAAAGCCCGGCGCCCGGCCAGCAAGCCCGCAAAGACGACCCAGCCGAGCATCGAGAACACCGTCTTGTGGTCCCAGCGCCAGTTCGAGTTGTGCCTCGGTGGGAGTGTGGGGGTGTTTGCATTTGGTACAAATCACGCGCACGAGTCGCTGAGCCAAAATTCCGATGATGCTCCCCGCGACTAAATAGGCAGGGACCCCCATGTCGACCATACGGGTGATCGCCCCAGGGGCATCATTCGTGTGAAGTGTGCTGAACACCAAGTGCCCTGTAAGCGAAGCTTGGATTCCCATCGAAGCCGTTTCATGGTCACGCATTTCGCCGACTAAGATGATATTGGGTGCCTGTCGCAACATGGCTCGAATGATCAGCGCGAAATCTAGCCCGATACTATGTTTGACTTCTACCTGGTTGATCCCCGGCAAATAATATTCTACCGGGTCCTCGGCAGTAATAATTTTGCGATCGGGACGATTGAGCTCGTTGAGGGCAGCGTAGAGTGTGGTCGTTTTTCCTGAACCCGTCGGCCCAGTTACCAGTAAAATGCCATTCGGACGGCGAATCAAGTTGCGGAATTTTCGGAAATCAGCTTCCGACAATCCCAACTGCCGAACGCCCACTTTGATGTTGTCTTTATCCAAAAGCCGCATCACGCAGGACTGGCCGTGGGTTGTGGGCAACATGCTCACGCGAAGATCCAATTGTTTGCCACCGGCTGTAATTTTGATGCGACCATCCTGGGTGCGACGTCGCTCGGCGATGTCCATTTTGGCGAGAATTTTGATGCGCGAGAGCAAGGCCCCCAGCAATCGCCGCGGAGGACTATCGCGCTCCACCAACACACCGTCGATACGGTAACGGATCCGAACTCTCGATTCAAAGGGCTCGATGTGAATGTCCGAGGCCCGCAATTGCACGGCCTCGGTGATCATCAATTGCACCAACCGCACAATCGGGGCACTGGTTTCGTCGACCACGTCGTCATCGTTGGAATCGTCGTCACCTTCAGTTTCGGTAAAATCGATGGCCGTGTCGGTAAATTCTTGGAGCATCGAGTCAGCGGATTCACCGTCGACTTGGCCATAATTGCGATTAATGGCTTCGAGAATGCTTTCCTTCGTGGCAATTCCGATCTCGACCTTACGATTGAGAATGAATTGCAGTTTGTCGAAGGTTTCGAAATCCTCGGGATCGCTTACGACCACTTTCAATTTGCCGTCTTCTTCGGAAAACGGAATGACGGCATTCTCTCGGGCGACCGATTCGGGAACGAGTTCCACGACCGCAGGCGGGATGGGAACGCTGTTGAGATCGTAGTACTCGTACTTGTGCATTTCGGCCAAGGCACGCCACACATGTTCCGGTGAGGCGTATCCCAATTGCACGATCACTTCCTGCAATCTCAACCTGCGCGACGTGGAGACGGTCTCGGCCTCTTGGAGTTGCTCCGGGCCGATAATTCGCTTCTTGACTAAAAAATCACCAAACTTCGACATCGCGCGGGGATCTCTTAATGCCTAGCTGCCAATGTTCCGTTAGCAGTTCGCAGGAATAGAGGAACTTGCAGTGAGAATCTTTCGCCTGCGGAACCGTGTCTCGATCCCGTCGACGAACCTTGGAGCATCCCCAGCAAGCTTTCAGGCCCAACTAGAATCGGGACCGAAGTCCCCGCCCCTCGGGGAGTTACGTCAATCCCCGAATCACTACATAGCCTCTAGGCTACTGGCCCACCCTCGGAATGTCAATTATTCCAACTAGGTGCTCTAGGGCCGATCACTTTTTCACTGTGGGGTGCCATGCCCACGCTGGTACTCCGGCGT
>CALMBE010000159.1 GCA_937860165.1 uncultured Planctomycetaceae bacterium | reverse complement strand
GCTGACCCTGATCGGCAACCTCGACGACCTGCCCATGCCGGCATGGGATCTCTACGATATCGAGGACTATCACCGGATACCGAGGCTCCTGGTCAAGCGGCTTCCCGCCACCATCGCCGAGTTTTCCAGGGGCTGCGTCTTCAAGTGCGACTTCTGCGCCTCGAAAACCACCATGGGGCTGGGCTACCGCAAGAAATCGCCGGAACGCTGCGCCGAAGAGGTCAGGCGCATGGCCTCGCTCGGTTACCGTGAATTCTGGCTCGCCGACGACATATTCACCTCCGACCAGGAATGGGCCTCGACCGTTTGCGACGCCATAACCGGGGTCGGCGCCGACATCGTCTGGACCTGCACCAACGGCATTAGGGTGGAAAGCGCCGATGACCGCCTGTTCCAGTCGCTGAAGAAGAGTCGGCGAGTTAGGCAACCGTTTGCGGACGGTGGATGGCGAGATTGGCGGCGAGCTAATTTTCGGGTGACAAAATGGAGAGGGTTTCAAACGAAGGAATGATTATGAGATACGACACGTCGCCCGAGGCTTATCCCATGTTTTCTCCGCAGGCTGCCGCCGCGATGCGCGACTATCAGCGTCAACGCCAAATGACCCTGGGGGATTTGCTCCTCGAAAATCGAGTTATTTTTCTCCAAGGTGAAATCTACGACGGCAACGCCAATGAATTGGTCATGAAGCTCCTCTACTTGCAGAGTGAGAATCGTCGCAAGGAAATTCACTTCTACATCAACTCGCCGGGAGGAAGCGTCACTTCCACCTTGGCGATTTACGACACCATGCAGATGATTTCGCCCCCCGTGGCTACCTATTGCGTGGGTCTGGCCGCAAGTGGCGGGGCGGTCCTGTTGGCGGGCGGTGCTAAGGGAAAACGGTTTGCCCTCAAACACTCGAAAGTGATGATCCACCAGCCGCATGGAGGCGTGGGGGGACAAGTTTCGGATATCGAAATCCAAGCCCAGGAAATCGTCAAGACCCGCGAGATTCTCAACGGAATCCTGGCTTCACACACGGGTAAGTCGATCGAGGAGATTCACAAATCGTGCGACCGCGATTACTACATGACCGCTGCCGAGGCGAAAGAATACTGTATCGTCGACGATATTCTCATCAAGCAACCTCCGCTGGGAGGAAATGTCGGCGACGAGGACGACGAAGATTGAGCTTTGAAACCTTGCCCTCGGCAAATGTGCAATTGCCTGCGTTTTATCCGATCAAGTTTACATAAATGGATTGAGTGACATGTCGCTGATACCTTTCGTGATTGAAAAATCGGGCCGCGAAGAGCGGGCCATGGATATTTATAGCCGACTTTTGAAAGACCGCATTGTGCTCATGGGTTCGGCGGTCAATGACGACGTGTCCAACAGTATCGTCGCGCAGTTTTTATTCTTGCAGTCCGATGATCCCAAGGCCGACATCCACTTCTACATCAATTCGCCCGGCGGAAGCGTAACCGCTGGCATGGCTATCTACGACACGATGCAATTTGTCACCTGCGACGTAGCTACCTATTGCCTGGGTCAAGCCGCTTCGATGGGTGCCTTACTTCTAGCGGCAGGGGCTGCTGGTAAGCGACATGCCCTCCCCAATTCCCGCATCATGATCCATCAGCCCTCGGCTGGAATGGAAGGCACCGCGGAAGACATCATGATCCATGCTGCCGAGTATCGCAAAACCAAAGACAAGCTCAATCGTATCTTGCTCGAACACACGGGGCAGACCGTGGAACAGATCGAGCGCGACACCGACCGCGATCACTTCATGTCCGCCGAGGAAGCCCGCGAATATCGCTTGATCGACAAGGTCATCGAGAAGATGGAAGTTTGACCGCGAGTGCTAGCTCCCGTAGGGAATGACGACAAAGGCAAACCGAAAACGGATCAGCCCTGCTAGCAGTCTCTGCGACTTCGCTTGACTCCCGTCGAGCGATTTTCTATTTCTCCCCTCCGACATTCGCTTCGAGTCAGCCTGGCGCGACGACTGCGCCACTGTCGACGAGTAAATACCCGACTTCGAGCAAGCACGAGCGGCACGATGGCATCCGTACGGAATCTGAAACTGTTGGCGACTACAAAGCATCTTCGCAGCCTGCTTATCCTGTTAGCGGGGCTGGCCGCTGCATTGCCTGCCACCGGCTGTCGGGTTGCCCGCGACAATCAGATCGATATTCTAGAACGCGAGCTACGGGCCCAAGAAGATTATATCTACGAGCTTGAGGACTATGTTGTCGAGTACTCCGAGAAACTTCGCGAATGCCGCTGTTCCCAGCCTCAGATGGCCGCACTCACGAACAGCGATAACGAACCTAAACTCGCTGCCCCTCGACCCAGTGATTTAAGTCGATCGGCGCGCGGCGAAGACTCCTACGAATCGAAGAAAGAATCATCCCGGAAGTCCCAGCCAGAACCGATCGAAACGGCACCGGCTGTCGAAGAGCGTGAAGAATCTTTTGAGGAACTCGAGGCACCCGATCTGGATCTCGAGATCGGTGAACCGCTAAGTTCCGAGGAGATGCCCGAGGCGACACCACTTGCCATGGCAGCCGACGACGAATCCGAGGAGAATTATGAAGCGGCCACGACGGCAACGGGGATAACGATTCCTGACCCCCAAGAGTTTCAAGTCGCGTTAATGGAAGAGAATATTGAGTCTGATGAGTCGACAAACGACGTATCTGAGAGTCCCGATGCGAATGCGACTGACGACGAACCGATTGATCAGTACGGCGAACTCTTCGACGAGGAATCACCCGAAGTCAGCCACGAACCGGAGCTGTTGGTGGTGACTCATGTTTTCAAGGGACAGGAAAAAGATGCAAACCTTGACAGTCTGCTCGCGGTAGTCGAGGCACGAGATGCCCGCAATGAACCTGCTGACTTCAATGGCAAAGTATCGTTGATGGTGATGACATCCGACCCAGACTCTCCGGAGCGGATCAAGCGTTGGGATTTTACTCCTGAAGAAACTAATGCCGCTTGGCAGACTTCCCATCTGGGCGATGGCTTGCACCTGGAACTGCCGTTGGAGGAAACGCGATTTCCGGAAGAATCGTGTGAATTGTGGGTTCGTTTGGAAACGGCTGATGGCCGGAAACTGCTCGCGCAAGTCCCCTTTGAAGCGGAGACCCTGGCACGCCTGGAAGATGCCGAGGAGCAGTTGGCAAGTGAAGCGGACAACCGCGATGTGGAACTTGCCGAAGCAAATCCCCTGCGTTCGAGAAATAGTTCTCGCACATCGCCCGTGCCTCAGCGGGGAACTGAATCACAGGTCAAGAGCGATCCCCAATGGCGTGCCGCGACACACTTCTCAAGTGGAACCAATTCAGGTTTTGCCACGACCGCGAGTAGTCAAAAGTGGACTACGACGTCGCTTCCACGAACGACGCGGAATTCGGAGTCCACCCCTGCAACCGCTTCCAGCAAGCAGCAGTGGAAGGCCCGCAAGTAACTGCGGGCACCCAGAGACTTGATCCAGGAGATGTTACGATGGCCATCGGAATTCCGGTGCCCCGAATTCTTGGCTGTGTCATCGCACCAGGCTTTGTCAAAGCGATATTTTGGGGTGCCATGCCCACGCTGGTACTCCG
>CALMBE010000158.1 GCA_937860165.1 uncultured Planctomycetaceae bacterium | reverse complement strand
CCGCGGCCGTCATGCCGAATTTACTCGATGCCAGTGACTCGGGCATGGTGAACACGGACAATGTCACCAACAAGATGAGCCCTGCTTTCACAGGTGTGGCCGAAATCAATAACAAAGTGTTTGTCTACGCCACGCGAATCAGCCCGACGCTGGGCGTTCCGATCGGCGCTCCTGAATTGGTCGGCGAAGGGTTGGTGGGAAGCGAGAATTCAAATGGCGTCTCCAACGATGGACTGGGTCGGTGGGAAGTCACGGTCGAACCCTTGGTCGATGGCGTCTACGACATCACCGTGCAGTTCGAAGACTGGGCGGGTAATATCACTTCCTTGGCCGCCGCCAGCCAAAATGCCCTGCGGATCGTGATCGATACCGAGGCACCCAATACCCCCTACCTGGACCTTTTGGACGACACCGGTCGCCACGACAACGACAACATCACCAAGGACAATACTCCGAACGTGTCGATGACCACGACTGATCCGAATATCGCCTTCGCCCAAGCACTGTTCACCGACAATCTGAAATTCCGCATCTATGACCGCTTTGAAAATAGCGGGCAGGAAGTGTTGATTTACAATTCGGCGGTCGATCTGGCGGCGGATGTCAACCTGCTCGCCGGTGACATGTTCACGGCCCTCACCCAACTCACGCGGACCATGCCCGGACTGTTTCCCGTAAATCCGGCGATCTCGGGCTTGGCACTTGCCGATGGTGTCCACAATCTCAAGCTCGAAGTCGAGGATCGAGCCGGCAACATCAGCCATGATTTTCTGCTGGAAATCACGGTCGATAGCGTCACCCCACCGGTTTCGTTTGGACTCCCCGATGCGGCGAGCATCATCGATGGCTTGGCGGCTGACAGCGATAGCGGCGTGATTACCGAACCCGATCTCTATGCCGATCGCATCACCAATGATACCACCCCCAGACTCTGGGGACGTGCCGAGGCCGACACGATTGTTCGCGTCTATCTCGACCGCGATGCGGACGGCATCATCGATCTGACGACCGACACCTTCCTCGGGCAAACGGTGGCACTGCCGTATGACGGCAACGATGCCTACCCTGACGGCTACTGGGAACTGGTCACTGCCCTCGATCTCAACCAGATCGTGGGCCTACCCAAGGATGGCCTACGGAGCCTGTTGGTAACGGCGGAGGACGTTGCAGGGAACCCGATGGCGATGCCAAATGCCGTAACGAGAGCTTTGGAGATTACCGATGGCGTGGATCAACTCGACATCTTTATCGACACCCAAGGTCCCCGGGTTGGTAATGTTTATCTGACGGTAGACCCCACCTACGACCTGTTCGATCCCAAGCCATCGACCAATGGCTTTACTCCGCTGGTGGATCGGGTCACGGTCAAGTTTTCCGATCTGCCACTACGGCTGCAGGAATTTCTTTATCCGGCTGTTAATGAGGGACTGGCAACCACGATTGGCAATTACCAATTGGTGGGCGATCACGTCGGTAACATTTTCATCAAGGAAGTTCTATTCAACGACCTCAACCCGATGAATGGCGATGGCGCGGTAGCGGCCGTGGGACTTGGCTCTGGCGGAGTCATCATCGACGGCGGGGACCGCGATGATCACGGTAGCTCCACTGCCGGACCGGACACCTTCTTTGGTACGATGGACGATATCAACCTCGATGGCTGGAAATTCATCGAGCAAATGGTCAACTTTGCCGCGGTCAATTCGCAAAACAGTGGTACGGGAATGCTTGTCGCCGGTGCTTCGAGCTCGGCACTCAGTGCTATTACCAGTGTAGCAACCGTCTTGGGAATTCCCATAACCGTGGCCACCACGGGTGGGGCCGTTGATCTGGCAACGGTGAATTTCAACAATTTCGCGATTCTGTATGTTCCCTCCGATTCCAATACTTCAGGGGGGATTTCCACAACCGACCTCAACACCCTCACCACTCGCAAACTCGACATCCAAAACTACGTCAATGCTGGTGGAAGCCTTGTCGCTTTGACTGAGGCCAATTATGCCACGCCCTACTCGTGGCTCGAACTTCCCGGCACCTTCACCATCGGCAACCCGAGCAGCGACACCCAGTTTCAAACCCAAGCCCTGATCGACGCCGGACTGACGATCACCAATACCGAGTTACTCAATGGAACGCCGCTGCATAACACCTTCACGGGGCCGGCTGGTTTTAATGGACTGCAACCTTTCGTGTTCAATGTCGGCACCAATGGCATCAACGATGGAGGTGCTGGCGACGATGAAGTGATTACCCTCGGTTTGGCACAGGGACAGTTCCTGGGTGGCTCGGTCATGGCAGAGGTCACATTGGTATTTGATGAATTCCTTCCCGATGATCGCTATACGCTCACCGTGTTTGACACGATCCGCGACGATGCAGGGAACCAGCTCGACGGCGAGTCGCAAGCGGATTCTCCCTTCGAGTCGACCTTGTTTCAAAATGTGGTGTTCGATTCAGGCGATGGGCAGCCCGGCACTAATTTCCAAGCCCGCTTCACCATCGACAGTCGCCCCGAGATCGGCACCTACGTCTCGCAGAATATCTCGATCGACATCAATGGCAACTACGTCTGGGATCCCGCCAACGACCAAATCGGGAACGACAAAACCAATGTCGACCTGAGCTTCACCATGGAAGCCTTCGAGAATGGTGCCGCCATTGCTGGCAATTTGAGCCCCCATGAATTGCTGGTTGCGGGTCGATTCACTCCGATCGGCACCAATACCCCTGGGGCGAGATTCTTCGACCAATTGGCCACCTATGGCGAGTATGCCGGCGTGTTCCGCTGGTTGATCGACCTCGACAGCGACGGTGCGGTCTTCGGCAACGGCGATCCCGATGGGGCCAACGACTTGATCGTCAACCAAGGTTTGCTCGCAGGCTTCAATGCGACGGCACGCTATGGTGCGATTCCCGTCGCGGGCAATTTCGACCGCAATCAAAACAACGGTGACGAGATCGGACTGTACTACGCCGGCTTGTGGGCCCTCGACACGAACCACGATTACATTCTCGACAAAGTTGTCACCAGCAATTTGCTCGGCTCGCCAATCGTTGGCGACTTCGACGGCAATGGAAACGATGACCTCGCTGTCTTCAACACGAACCAGTTCTTCTTCGACCTGTCGTTCAACGCACTGGCGAACGCTACGGCCTCGACCGATACCACGATCATCTGGGGATTCCCCGGCGTGCTCGACAAACCGGTCGCTGCCGATATCGATCAAGATGGCATCGACGACATTGGACTCTGGGTCCCAAGAAATTCCTCGGCCACGTTGCGTGAGACGTCCGAATGGTATTTCTTGATCTCGGGAAATCCCACGAATCGGGCTGGCATCGTCGGGACGGTCAACGCCCTCAATCATCCCTTCTCGCCGGTTCCTTTTGGAAACGACCGCTATGCCGAGTTCGGCGATGACCTGGCCCTGCCGATCATCGGCAATTTCGATCCCCCGGTCACTAGCCCAGTAGCTATTGAACCCAACAATAACATTCCCGGAGACTACGACGGCGATGGCGATGTCGACGGTCGGGACATGTTGGTTTGGCAGCGGAGTGTTGCTACTCAAGATATGGCCGCCGATGGGGACCACAACGGAGTTGTCAACACCGCTGACCTGCAAATGTGGGCGAGTGCCATCGCGCCACCCCCAGCGCCCAATGCCGACCTGGATGGCGACGGCGACGTTGACGGCCGAGACTTCCTGCTCCATCAGCGTACTGGCAACAATGCGGGAATCACTGCGTGGAGGGAAGACTACAACCCGGCTGGGGCATTCTATTCCGCCACCCTGAGCGGTGAAGTCGCGGCCCCCCAAGCAGCCGCACTTCTGGCGGTAGAACCCCAGGAAAGCGCCACCCTGACCGCGACCGCTGACAGCCCCTACCCGGCCCCCTACTGGATTGCCGCACTCGAATCACCGCAGTTCGCGGTGGTAATCACCTCGGACGAGCAAATATCCCAAGCTCCGAATTCCTTCAACGCGGAATCAGCGGACGAAGTCTTCGCGAGCCTGGCACCCATTGCCGGGCCACTCGAGCCAGACTTCGGCGACCTGGCGGTAGATCGACTCGGCGAGGAGGATGCCTTGGACTGGGATAGCCTGTTCGACACCGAGGAAGAACTCGCAGAGCTTGTGTGGCAATAAGGGTGTTTGATTGTTAGCCGGTTGCGTTCCACAACCGGCGGTTCTAAGGGATGACTCAAAAATAACTTCGGTATACTACGCCAACGGCGTTTCAGCTTTCAGCCCAGGGTTGCGAGTCCGCGAGCTACCCTGGGAAGCGATGTTTCGTGACAAAATCTACCCTGTCAGGGTTGCCTGTTTTGTGCGATGCAACCCTTTCAGGGTAGGCCGTTGGTTTGGGAACGACACCCAGGGTAGTCCCGGCGGACCGGGACAACCCTGGGCTGAAAGATTTTACACCTTCGGTGTACAGACCAAAGGCAGCCAGCCTTGAAATGCGGAAGTTATTCTTGAGTCGCGCCTTAGGCTACTCACCACTGACAACTGACAACTCACCACCCGCCACCCCCCTCACATTTCCTCCGTGTCGATCCAGATCGTCACCGGTCCATCATTCACCATTTCGACATCCATGTGCGCGCGAAATCGGCCTGTCTCGGTTGAGATCCCCAACTGACTCACGCGGGTGACGAATCGCTCGTACATGGCTTCGGCCATTTCCGGTGGGGCGGCAGAAATAAAACTGGGACGACGCCCCTTCCGGCAATCGCCGTAAAGGGTGAATTGACTCACCACGAGCATCTCTCCGGCAACCTCGGCCAACGAGCGATTCATTTTCCCCGCATCGTCTTCAAAAATTCTCAAGCCGACGATTTTCTCGGCAAGCCAATTCAATTCGACATCGGTATCGGTTGCCGACACGCCCAAGAGCACCAGCAATCCCTGCTTGATTTGGCCGGTAATCTCTCCCTCGACCAACACCCGGGCCCGGGAAACACGCTGGATACACGCACGCATAAGGGTTCTCGACTGTACTCGGTTGTTCTCGGCTCGCAGTCGCTAGCTTGCTTGGCCGAGTTCCGACTGCCATACTCATCGCATGAATGCGACCGTTTTGCTCACCTATTATTGCCTTGCGCTACTCCTGGTGTCCATTGCCGGGGGATTGATCCCTGTCTGGTTTCGGTTGACCCATCGCTGGATGGAATGCGCGGTGAGTTTTGTTGCGGGGGTGATGCTCGGGATTGGCCTGTTGCACATGTTGCCTCATGCCTTGGAACAAGCCCAACTCTCGGCAGGTAATTCCGTAAGTGCGAACCATTCCATCTTGCTGTGGGTGTTGTTTGGACTCTTGACGATGTTTTTCATCGAGCGTTTTTTCTGTTTTCATCACCACGAAATCGAAGCCGGTGAAGTCACTTGCCACCATGGTCACGAACATCACGAAGCCGAAACCCACGCGCACGGCCACGGCCACCACCTTTCTTGGAGTGGTGCCGCCCTGGGTTTGACCCTGCACAGCGTGATTGAAGGAATCGCCCTAGCTGCCGGAGTAGCTCACGGGCATGAGACGACCGATGTCGCCGGGCTGGGAATCTTTCTAGTCATCGCCCTGCACAAACCGTTCGATTCGATGACGATCGCCACGTTGATGGCCCACGGTGGATGGTCGCTCACCTGGCGACATTTGGTCAACGGTGTATTTTCCCTGGCGATTCCCCTGGGCATCTTGATCTTCTATGGGGGTTTCCTGGGTCCGCAAACCGGTGGGGAAACCCTCGCCCGAGCGTTGGCGTTTTCCGCGGGGACGTTTCTCTGCATCGCTTTGAGCGATTTGCTCCCCGAGTTGCAGTTCCACGATCACGACCGAGGCAAGCTGTCGGCGGCCCTACTCATGGGTTTAGCTCTCGCTTGGGGAATCAGCCAATTAGAAGGGGTCACCCACACGCACCCCCCTGCCCTGCCCACCGTAAGTGTGGTTAGTGGTTAGTGGTTAGTGGTAAGGGGCTGGGGGAAAATCCCGTCATTCCCGCGCAGAGCCTGCCCCTCGCGGAGGCGGGGGAGGGAATCCAGTCCTGCGACTAACGACTACCGACTAATAGCTAACGGCTTACAGCTAACGACTTCCACCCTTTTCTTCATCACTCGGACTCAACTGGCGATTGCTCCCCCGCTGGGTCTGCCGGTTTCTCGCTAGCCAGGTCGATTGCGCCCAGTATGGTTTCGAGTTCGATATCGAAGAGCCTTCCCTTCTTTCCCTTTCGCGCGTAGTTCACGCGACAGGCCAGCGAAGGTTTCACCCAAGTGATTCCATCCATTTGCAGTTTCAGAAATGGATCTGTAGTCTGCACGGCCGAAAGCTGCTCGCTCAATTCTCGCAGTTCATTGAGCGGCAGTCGGGGCATAACTTGCCCCACATGCTGGAGCCGACCCAGGTTCTCACCCGCCAATACCAACAAGTAGACCAAGCCTTCCGAATTCGCGCGATAACCGATGATCACGCAGTCCTCGGACTTTCGCTGCTTGGGTTCTTTCTCCGCAGCCACCTTTTTCTTTTTCCCATTTTCGTCGGTCAATTTTTGGCTGCCTCCCAATTCCTCCACCGCTTCCTCCAGCGATTTTTCCTCACTCCCTTCGAGGTCCTGAACTTGAGACGCGATAGCCCCCATCAGGCTGGACTTCACAGGTTTCTTGGTTCCCCAGTCGAGCAGGCGTTCATAAGGAATCGCGCCGATCACCAACAGCGACATCAAGACGGCCGTCAGGCCACTGACTCCCGCATGGCAGAGCCACTGGAACTTCGGCAGCTCACGCATGAGTCTAGTCCACGGCCGGAGAGGTCTTAGCACGATATCCAGCAGACCGGCCGCGCTATCTTCTCGGAGCAACAGAATGAACGCCACGAAGTGGCTTACCACAAACACAACCCCCCCTATCGCCAATTGGGTAACCGACCAAGTTGTACGGACGGTTCCCTCGGAATCGGTGAGCAGACGTGCCGCGATACTTTCACCAACAATCGTCACCACACAGGCAATCAGCAGCCAAGCCCAATCAGGGAGCGAGAATCGCTCCTCTTCTTGTGCGACGACCCGCTCGGTTTCGTTGGGATCGCTGGCGGATTCCCATTCCTGATCGAGTTCGACAAAGGAACCGATGCTTGCGTACCACCCACATTTTCGGCAAACGAACGTCTCGACGGAATTAATCGCCGCTCCGCATTTTTCGCACGCAGGCACACTCGATTCTTGGCTGATCGTGTTGGAATCTAGTCCCACGACCGAATCATCATCGCTAGGAATGGTCGAACTATTCATGGCCTTTTTCTGCCCGGTATTGCTGCATGGATTAGGTACTTTTGATCAAGCAGGGAAATACCCCACTCGCCTCAAAGCAAGAGTAGGTTGCCAGGCAATTCGTGGCCTGCCAGCTTTGAGAATGACGTTCGACTTCACCGTTCGGATCGTAGCGATTCTGCCGAAAGTGCAAGAGCCAGGGGCTCGAACGTGGCGGATCTCACACCGAGCAACTTGACTGGGCAAGCTGTCGAGAGCTGAGGGTCGATTCGCCCGATTCCAGCCATTCGAGAATCCGCCAATCGAGCCAGCGAATATCGGCATCGAGCCCGGGTTTACCGAGGAATCCTAAATGCCCTCCGTGCGAAGTTATCACCTTTTCAATGGAGGGCCCAACGGGATAGTTAAGTAATGGGGCAAAGGGTACAACCGGGTCGTCCTGGCTGAACAAGATCGTAACCGGCTGCCGAACCGCGGCAAGTTTAGGTCCCGGCTGCGTTTTGGCGTAATAATCCTCGACCGAGGAAAACCCGCCACTGGGGGCGATCACCAATTCATCGATATCGCGAAGTTTTTCGGGCCGCGGAGGAATCACTTGGGGGGCCGTTTCAGGAAAGAGCCGCCAGCGGCGGAGGATTTGTTCCCATACGGTTCGCACGAAAAACTTGTCATAACGCCTGCCAAAAAACGTACGGAAATGCCTTTCGATTGAGAATAAATCGACCGGAGGACAAATCATCAAGGCCCGCTCGAAGTTACCTACTCGGGTTTCCCCCACTTCGGCAAGCAAATTGAGTGTAAGCGTTCCACCCAAAGAAAAGGTGACGACCGATGTGGGCGAGTCGCTGTACAACTCAGCGATATAATTTAGGGCGGCAGCCACATCGGCAGAACGACCACAGTGATTCGGAAGCCGCGCGAGTCCTTCCCCTGCCCCACAACCGCGCATATCGAGTCGAAATACACGGTAATTGCAGGCTACGAGCTTCTCGGTCAGGCGCCACATGTAGGAACTCTCATGGCAGCCCGTGAGGCCGTGGATCAGCAGCACACCGAGGCGGCCGCCGGGCAGGAGCTCGCTGCGATCCTGGCTCAGGTGTTTTTCTTGAACGTTCATTAGTTTACGCGCACCAATTGGAAGCCGAAGCGAGCCCTCGTGGCGGCCATACACGCTCGCCCGCCGCGGCGCCAGACCCCGCGGGGGCAACAATCGTCGCACCCCGCATCATCTCGGGGCATATCTCGGGCCGGATCTCGGACGTGAACCCGCATCGGGCCGCTCGGTTCCTGCCATGGCAGCGTTCAGGTCTTCGTGACACGATGCAGAACCCTGTCGAGCAGCTTCAAGGCCAGGTCCATCTCTTCCCGGCTGATGTGCAGGCTAGGCGCCAGCGTGACCACGTTCTTGTGGTAGCCGCCGATGTCCAGCACCAGGCCCCAGCTGCGGCCGTCCACCTCCAGGTCGCCCTTCAGCGCTTCCTGCACCATGCGATCGACGATGGCCTTCGACGGCGTGAAGCTGTCGTGGGGCTCGCAGATCTCCATCCTCAGTGCCAGGCCCAGCCCATCGACGTCGCCGATGACGGCATAGCGCCGCTGCAGCTCGCGCAGGCCCTCGAGCAGGTAGGCGCCCTTCTCCATCACCAGGCTCTCGTAGTCGGTCTCGGCCAGCATCTGCATGACCTCGACGGCGACAGCGGTGCCCATCGGGTTGGAGCTGAAGGTCGAGTGCGTGGAGCCCGGCGGGAATACCGTGGGGTTGATCAGCTCCTCGCGCGCCCAGATGCCGGCCAGCGGATTGAGGCCGTTGGTGATCGACTTGCCGAACACGATCACGTCCGGCTGCACGCCGAAATGCTCGATCGACCACAGCTTGCCGGTGCGGAAGAAACCCATCTGGATCTCGTCGACCACCAGCAGGATGCCGTATCGATCGAGCACCTTCTTCAGCTCGATGAAGTAGTTGCGGGGCGGAATGACGTAGCCGCCCGTGCCCTGGACCGGCTCCACGAAGAAGGCCGCGTATTCGGCTTCGCCGGCCTTCGGATCCCAGACGCCGTTGTACTCGCTCTCGAACAGGCGCTCGAACTGCTGCACGCAGTGGAACCCGTATTCCTCCTTGCTCATGCCCTTGGGGCCGCGGAAATGGTACGGGAACGGCACGAATTGCGCCCGGTCGCCGAAGTGCCCGAAGCGCCGGCGGTAGCGATAGGAGGAGGTAATCGCCGAGGTGCCCAGCGTGCGGCCGTGATAGCCGCCCTCGAAGGCGAACATCAGGCTCTTGCCGTTGCGGGCGTTGCGCACGAGCTTCAGCGCGTCCTCGACCGCCTGGCTGCCGCCGACGTTGAACTGCACGCGGCCCTCGAGGCCGAACTTGGCGGCCGCGTCGCGGGCGATACCGGCGGCGAGCTCAATCTTCTCGCGGTGCAGGTACTGCGAGGCCACCTGCGGCAGTGTGTCGAGCTGGCGGCGGACGGCGTTGGCGATGCGCTCGTTCTTGTAGCCGAAGTTGACGGCGGAATACCACATCTGCAAGTCGAGGTACTCGGCGCCAGCGCCATCGTACATGAACGAGCCCTGGCAGTCCGTGAACATCTTCGGTGGGTTGGTGTAATGGACGGTATCGCCGTGCGAGCAGTAGCGGTCCTCGAGCGCGAGCAATTCAGCTTCGCTCGCACCAGACATGCTCGATGCGCCCTTGGCCGCGGCGCCCTCGGTCCAGTGGATCGGCTTGTCCATGCTATT
>CALMBE010000157.1 GCA_937860165.1 uncultured Planctomycetaceae bacterium | reverse complement strand
CCCCCTTCCTCGCTCCCCCTCGACAATGGAGTGCCGCACCGATTTCGCACCTGCATGCTTAGAAGGATCGCCCCGTGCCTCGCAAATTTTTACTCCTCCGTAGCATGGGCCCCCGGCCCGTATTTCTCAAGAATTTTCGCACGGTCCAGAGGACCCTGCTACAGTTCCCGATGCTTCTCCTACTCGGGTGGTGCGCACTACTCCCTGCGGACCAAGACCTCTGGGCCCAGCAGGACGTTCCCACCCCCGCCGCAGTTGCCGACACCACCGACGAATCCACCAGCGATTCTCGGCCACCGCTGACGGCAATCCAAATCCAAGAACGCCTCGCTGCGCTCGAGGGGGCTGGGCTGAATGAATCGGACAAGCGCGATGCCACCGAATCCTATCAAGCTGCCTTGAGTGCCATCAACTTGTATACCGAGAAACATGATGAGGTCACTCACTACGAAGGCTTGATCGCGCAATACCCACAAGATTTGGAGGAATTCACCAAGCTCCTCTCAACGCTCCCGCCGGAAGTCCCCGACGTGGACGACGGTCGTTCGATTGCTGATCTGGAAAAAGAACTTGCCCTGCAAGAACAAGCACTTAAAAAACTCCGCGACGACTTGGATAAATCCAATTCACAATCGAAAGCGCGGTCGGATTGGCTCGCTAATCTACCCAACGAGTTGGACTCAACGCAACTAGAATTGGAAAAAGTCCGCCAACAAATCGAAGAACTTTTATCGATTGCGGCCACCGGAATACCTTCCGAAGCCAGGCGTATCGCACTCGAAACACGCCGGGCCGCACTCGAAATGGCACTCAACGCGATTGAGCGAAAACGTGAGTACTTCACTTCCAGCCCCGACTTGGTCCAAATCCGCCGCGACTACCGCGCGAAGAAGGTTGCCCAAGATGAAAAATACCTCGAAGCACTCCGTGCGGTCATCATTGAACAGCGCCGCGCCGAGGCCAATCAACAAGCCTCGGCAACCGCCAGCGCCGCGGCCGTCGAGCGACCCGAAGCGATCGCGGCCCTGGCGACGGCCAATGCCGCTTTAGCCAAGGACTCCGCCGAAGTTGTCGGAAAGATTGCTGCCCTGACCGATGAGCTCACCGCGACCAAAGCCCTCCTCGAAGAAGTCCGCGAGGCCAAAAAACTCAGCGAGGAGCGGGTCGCCGCCGCAGGTCTCACCGAAGCCAGTGGCCAACAACTCCGCCAACAACTGGAACTCTTGCCAAACACGCGCGGCATCGCCCGGCGGATTTCACGCCGTGAGGCCGATCGCGCCGACGCCACCTACTCGAAATACCGCTTGGTGGACCAGCGCAACGAAGTCGAAGACGCCGACCCCAAAGTGCGAATCGAGCAAATCCTCCAACAAGTCCCCTCCCCCCAGCGCGAGGCCGCCGAGCGCGATCTGAAAACCTTGCTCGACGCCGAACACCAAATCCTCAACACGGCCGATGACAACTACGACAAATATGTCCACAGTCTCATCGAATTGTCGGCCAAAGAGGAGGAGCTCCTTCGCACGACCCGCGACTACCGCAATTTTATCGCCGAACATGTGTTGTGGATTCGCAGTTGTTCCTGGCCTAGGCTGGTCGATCTCGAACCAGCCGCCCGCGGCTTTGCCTGGAGTTGGAATCCGGTAAATTGGCGGGAAGCCTTCGAAGCCTTCAAGACACGCTCGGGCCGATCACCGGCAGTGCTCGGGTTGTTCGTGTTTGTGATTCTAATGGTCTGGCACTACCAGCGCAAAACCCGCAATCGGCTCCGCGCGATCGGCGAACAGGCCGCCAAGCGCACCTGTTCCGAGTATTTGCTGTCCCTCGAGGCCTTGTGGACCACGATCTTGCTCGCCTTGCCTTGGCCGGCACTCTTGGGTTTCGTCGGTTGGTGGATCGATAGCCCACAGAACGAATCCGAATTCGTGCGGGCCCTCGCGGTGAGTTCGCAGTTCTCGGCAATCTGTTTGCTACTCTTGGAATTTGTGCGCCACGCGTGCCGCGCCAAGGGATTAGCCGATGCCCATTTCAACTGGCCACAATCCGCCCTGGAACAGGTCCGCCGGTATCTACGGTGGCTCATCGGAGCTTGTTTGCCGCTCGTGCTGTGGCTCACAGGATTGACCACGCAAAATGTGGAACCCCTCTGGAACAGTTCGCTCGGAAGGATCTGGTTCGTCGCCGTCATGCTGGTGCTCACCTTTGCCTGCTATCGGTTCTTTCTATGGCGGCGGAGTCCCTTTCGCCAGTTGCTTTTGAGCAAGTCCGACAGCGGGGTCTCCCTGTTCCAGAAACTGTGGTCCCTGGGGATCACGCTCCTACCCCTATTCTTGGCCGTCTTGGCGGTCGTAGGTTATTACTACACCGCCCAGCAATTGTCACTCCGCCTCCTGCAATCCGCGGGGATGATACTCGCGCTGCTGGTCGCTGGCGGCATGACCAAACGCTGGATTCTCCTCAATCGTCGCCGACTCGCTCGCGAACAAGCCAAGCAAAAACGCCTGGCCGCAGCCACCCTGGTTGCCACGGCCAGCGAAGAAGCTCCCCCCCTTCCCCCCGAGGCACTCGACGAAACTGTCGATCTGGCCGCCCTCGGAGAACAAACCAGCAAATTGCTGGTCTCCGTGTTGACCCTCATCGGGCTTGTCTCGGCCTGGTTCATCTGGCAAGACATGTTGCCCGCGCTCACCTACATCGGTCAGTGGCCCGTGTTTCCTCGGGAGGGTGTCCAAAACCAACTCACCTGGGGCGATCTCTTGCAGTTCGCGCTCCTGGTGATCGTAACTTTTGTCACCGTGCGAAATGTCCCGGCCCTCTTGGATTTTGCCGTCCTGCAACACTTGCCCATGGACTCCGGCTCGCGCTACGCCGTCACCAGCATCTGCCGCTACTCGTTGGTGGCCATTGGCATGGTGACGGCCTACAAGTCCCTGGGATTCGATGGCACGAGCATCCAATGGCTCGTCGCCGCCATGGGGGTGGGGCTAGGATTCGGCTTGCAGGAAATCTTCGCCAACTTCGTCTCGGGGATTATTCTCCTCTTCGAGCGACCCATCCGCGTCGGCGATGTCGTCACGCTCGGCGACAAGACGGGACAAGTCTCGCGCATCCGCATGCGGGCCACCACCATCGTCGATTGGGATCACAAGGAATACATCGTCCCCAACAAGGACCTCGTCACCGAGCGACTCTTGAATTGGACCCTCAGCGACCAAACCAATCGCATCGTCGTCAACGTCGGCGTGGCCTACGGCACCGACACCACCCAGGCCTGCCAACTGCTCCGCGAAGTGGCCGACGCCTACCCGCTCGTGCTGAAAGACCCCGAACCGATTGCGGTGTTCGAGGGTTTCGGCGAGAGCACGCTCAATCTGAGCCTGCGGGTGTTTCTGGCCTCGCTCGAAAAGCGGCTCCAAGCCATCCACGATCTCCACACCGCGATCAACGAAAAGTTCCAAGCCGCAGGGATCGAAATCGCCTTCCCCCAAACCGACATCCACATCCGCAGCGTTCCGAAGCGGCGATAACCTCGAACCCCAGGCTTCATCGAAAAAAATCCCGGCGAGCCCGCTTCAGCGGGCGGGCCCACCGGCACGATTTCCGCGGCATGACAAAGAACCTGAGTCTGGCGACTTCTGCTGCCTTGAAATCCTAGAAGTCGTAGTTTGGTCATTCAGCCAACCACTTCTCTTGGCAGTTGGGCACCTCTACCGATAGCCCGCGATTTCTCCGATTTTTCTTTGCTTGACACTTGTCAACAGCCGATCTAAGATAGTATTGCATAGCTAGACCTCGGCATCCGAACAAGCACATCGAATTGGCAATCCAATACGCGGAATCGCTTGGGTGGCGAGTGGAGACACCCGGAAGCCATGCTTGGGGGCGGTTGTACTGTCCATACAGTACCCGGGAGGGTTGTATCGTCAGTGTCTGGTCGACGCCCCGCAATCCTGAAAACCATGCGCGACATCTCCGACAACGAGTCGATTGGTGCCCGCATCGGGACGTCGAACATAAGAGGGACGAGCCATGAATAAAGACTATCTTTGCACACGAGAATACGACTTCTCACTTGTCCTCACGGGGGTGAATGAACTGACCACCGAAGTGGAAGATGCCCTTTTCGAGGCAGGCTGCGACGATGCCACTCTCAGTGTCGCTTACGGCAGACTGTGGATGGAATTCTCACGAACGGCTCCTACTCTTAAAGACGCGATACTGAGCGCCATCCACGATGTTCGCAAGGCAAATATCGGTGCAGATGTTCTACAAATTGACGAGTGCAATCTGGTCACACAAGCGGATATTGCCCGCCGCATTGGCCGAACACGACAACTTGTTCATCAATTCATCAACGGACAGCGTGGTCCCGGTGGGTTCCCACCCCCCGTCTGCCATCTGCGCGCGGAAACCCCATTGTGGGAGTGGTGTGCTGTCAGTTTCTGGCTTTGTCAAAACGACATGATTCGCCAGGAAGAACTCAGTAATACCGAAGTCATCGCGGCCATCAACACCGCTCTGGAATGCTCTCACCAAAAGGAACGCAATCCGGAGTTGGTCGATGAAGTAACTCGAGCAGTGGCCGCTTGGTAAAGAGCTCGCAAAAAATCCCCGGCGAGCCCGCTTCAGCGGGCGGGCCCACCGGTTCCTGAACAAGCCCTATCCGACTCTACGGAATCTCACAGGCATCATCCCCACCAGTGCCAGCAACAGCGTCGTGGGCTCGGGGATTGCCACCGGTTCGCCGAACACGAAATCATCCATCGCCACGGCGTCAAACGCCGAGCCAAACTGCACGAGATTCAAGTCAGTGCCGCCGTTGACGATCCGCACCCGGCTCACGATCGGCATATCAAAAGATACGCCCAAGAATGAGAACGACTTGAACGAATCGCCTCCGATGAAAGCGAATTGCGGCACGCTGACCGATTGCAGCACATTGCCGCCCACATCGAAGAAGTCAAGCTGCGTTGAGCCGCTCACTTCGACATCCGTAAACACGACGCCAAAACCTTTGACCGCCGCGGGAATCCCAGGCTGACCGGGGAGACTAAACGTCACATCCAAAACATTGGACCCCACGATCCCGAAAATCCGCTCCGCACTGAACGCGGCAAAGTCGTCGGCATTGTCCGGGCTGTGATTGCCAAACAACGGGGCCGTCGGCCCAGGATTGCCATCGCCGTCCGAGTCCGCGTCGGCACTGACTTCAAAGGTGCCGGTGGTTGAGAACTGAATTCCCCGGACGCGACCGGCAGGGAAACTTGGATCTCGGTTGAAGAAATTTCCAGGAAACGCCGCTGGCGATGAACTGGCGTCGGGAACTGCATCCCAATTCACCTCACGACGACCCACCCCAGGCACGCAAGCACCCGTGCAGACACCCAAGCCATTGTTCGCCCCCAGGTCGGCCCGAAATTGGTCCAAGGCATTGGTGACGTTACTAAGATCGGCCGTGGCAGTAGCCCCCGTTCCCGATCGTACAAGCTGAGCCTGCACGTGCGTTGCCAAGAAGAAAACTGTACCAACGCAAACGAACTGAAAAAACCATTTCATGTGTGACGCTCCTAAGTTGAAGAATGCTCTATTCCGTTGGGAAAGTCCCAACCCGATCTCGGCAAAATTCACATAGACGTCACTAGCGCCCTCCAACATTGATGCGGTCAACCAACCTCGACTTCGCAAACAGTAGACCCCGGATTCCAAAAGTCGGCAAGTCCCCACCCCACACTCCGCCCCGGCGAGCCCGCTTCAGCGGGCGGGTGCTTCAGCAGGCTGACCCACACGCCGTGAAGTCCTAGTTTTTCGAGGATACGACGAAAACTTGACGCCTCTACCATATGTGGTATCATATATGTATGGTGAAAACGACCATCTATCTCGATTCGCAGACAGCCTTAGCTTTGCGCCAGATGGCAGGTGCGCAGGGACGTAAACAAGCCGAATTAATTCGTGAAGCCTTGCAGCTTTTTACCAACAGGGAGCAGCGAGAAATGCCCGCTGGAGTGGGGAAGTTCGGCAGTGGACGTTCAGACGTTTCAGAAGCAGCCGATAAGCTGTATCGCACCGCTTTGAGAAACAAGAAATGACCGTCGTTGCCGATTCCGGTGCCATTTACGCCCTCTACGACTCGGACGACAAACATCACTCTGCCGTTCGCTCGGTGCTAGAAACAGAACCTGGTGCCATCATTCTGCCGGTCGTTGCCTTGGCCGAACTTGATTATCTGCTCGCGGAGTTTCTCGGAGTCGAGGCGGAACTCCAGTTCCTTTCCGATTTGAACCAGGGCGCATTCACATTGGAACCGATCTCGCTCTCTGATTTAGATCGGTGTCGTGAGATCCTGGCCATGTACCGTGATCTTAAACCTGGCTTAGTCGATGCGAGTGTTGTCACCATTGCTGAACGGTTAGAGATCGACCGGATTCTCACCGTCGATGTGCGACACTTCCGGGTATTGCAGCCACGGAGCGGCAAACCCTTTACGCTGTTGCCTGCTGACTCGCCTTGAGTGCCTGTTGCCTCGCCAACAAGCCAGGTGCAAAGGTCGTCAAGCCGCGCACGAAGTCAGCGGAGCAGTTTCCTTTGGTTCCCCCGGCGATGCATTGCATCGCGGCTACTTCCCTGCCCCCCTCCTGGTTTTCTTAACATTTCCCTCACCCTTCCTTTGCTAGCACTTAACAATCGACACAAAGTATTGTGTGATAGCAGGTTATAAAAACTACAAAATCCAGTTGACGATCCGAGCCTAAGGTGTATCATCGTCTCCTCGACTAACTGGATGTAGTAGAGTGAAGGGCATCTTCCACAACATCTAGTAGTTTTGGTGTAGAATTAACTGAATCCTGCCGAGTCAAGCCCATAGCAGACCCAAAATCTAGTGTGCAGCTACTTACGGTAGTGCCATGACTTTGGGATTCGTGGATTGGGAATCGGCTTTGGCAGGATTGACTATAGCGGACCGGTTAGGCGAACCGATCCCACTTGCGTGGTTGATATACGCATGTACATTATTTAATAGGTAGGATGCCCTCGTCATTTAGCTTTCCAAACAAGCTTTCAAAAACAGGAGGTTGCGCCGTGGCTACAGTTGATCTCGGTTCGTCCCGTCTTTCTAAGGTTTCTCGTATGGCTGCCAAAGGGGCCGATGCCGCTCGCCGGTTCCATGGTCGACTCAAAGTCGATGCCACTTTCTGCCCCACCGACGTTGCCGATCCGTTCGACACCGTCAACTGGGAAATCCGCTCGGCGGCGATCAAGGGCGAAAATGGCGAAGTGCTCTTCGAGCAAACCAATTGCGAAGTTCCGTCGTTCTGGACACAACTCGCCACCAACGTCATTTGCAGCAAATACTTCTACGGCGAAGTCGGCACCGACGAACGCGAATACAGCGTCCGGCAGTTGGTCCACCGCGTGGTCCGCACGATCACCGATTGGGGCCTCGAAGATGGCTACTTCGCCAGCCCCGCCGATGGTGAACGATTCTACCGCGACCTCTCGTGGCTGTGCCTCCACCAGCACGGGGCGTTCAACTCGCCGGTCTGGTTCAATGTGGGACTCTACCACCAATACGGCGTCACCGGTTCCAAGTGCAACTGGCGGTGGGATCCTGTCACGCGCACCGTGATCCAGCCCGAGAACCCGTACGAATTCCCCCAAGGCTCGGCCTGCTTCATCCAGCACGTCGCCGACAACATGGAAGACATCATGGAACTCGCCCGCAGCGAGGCGATGCTCTTCAAGTTTGGCTCCGGCACGGGGACTGATCTCTCGACGCTCCGTTCGCACCGCGAAAAACTCTCCGGGGGTGGACACCCCAGTGGGCCCCTGTCGTTCATGCGGGTCTACGACCAAATTGCCGCCGTCGTGAAATCCGGAGGAAAAACCCGCCGCGCTGCCAAGATGCAGTCGATCAAAGTCTGGCATCCCGACGTGATGGAATTCGTCGAGTGCAAGTGGAAAGAAGAGCAAAAGGCCCGCGTGCTGATCGAAAAGGGGGGCTACGAATCCAACTTCAATGGCGAAGCCTATAGCTCGATCATGTTCCAAAACGCCAACCTCTCCGTCCGCGTCACCGACGACTTCATGCAAGCCGTCGAAAAAGACCAAGAGTGGACCACCCGCTGGGTGACCAACCCCAAGCAGGCGGGCCCCACCTACAAGGCCCGCGACGTCATCAACCGCATGGCCGACTGCGCCTGGCACTGCGGCGATCCCGGCGTGCAATACGACACCACGATCAACAATTGGCACACCTGCCCCAACAGCGGTCGGATCAACGCCAGCAATCCGTGCAGCGAGTACATGTTCCTCGATGACACGGCCTGCAACCTGGCAAGCATCAACCTCATGAAGTTCCGTCGCCCCGACGGCACCTTCGATACGGCCCGCTACCAAACCGCCTGTCGGCTGTACTTCGTCGCCCAAGAAATCTTGGTCGACCATGCCAGCTATCCCACTGCCGATATCGCCCGCAATAGCCACGCCTTCCGTCCGCTGGGCCTGGGGTATTCCAACCTGGGAAGTCTGCTGATGTCCAACGGCATCTCCTACGACAGCGACGCCGGACGCGGGGTCTGCGGGGCCATCACCGCCCTCATGCACGGGTCGGCCAATCTCACCAGTGCCGAACTGGCCGAGGCCGTCGGCACCTTCGACGAATACGAATCCAATGCCGAGCCGATGCTCCGTGTGATGCAAATGCACCGTGAAGCCGTCGAGGAAATCAACCCGGCCTGCCCCGACTATTTGGTCGATGCCGCCCGCACCATCTGGGACGACGTGCTCGCCGCGGGCCAGGTCCACGGCTTCCGCAATGCCCAAGCCACCGTGTTGGCACCCACCGGCACGATCAGCTTCATGATGGATTGCGATACCACCGGCATCGAGCCTGATATTGCCCTCGTGAAGTACAAGCAACTCGCCGGGGGCGGAATGCTCAAGCTCGTCAACCAAACCGTGCCGCTCGCGCTGAAGACTCTCGGTTACGATCAGCCGGCCATCGAATCGATCCTCGGCTACATCGATCGCATGGACACCATCGAAGGGGCCACGGACCTCGAACCCGAGCACCTGCCGGTGTTCGATTGTGCCTTCACCGCCCGCAATGGCATCCGCAGCATCCCCTGGCAGGCCCATATCGCCATGATGGCCGCCGCGCAGCCGTTCCTCTCGGGAGCGATTTCCAAGACGGTGAACATGCCTCGCAACACCACCCCCGAGGATATCGCCAAGGCCTACATGGACGGCTGGAAGCTGGGACTCAAGGCCCTGGCCATCTACCGCGACGGTTCCAAGGAAAGCCAACCGCTCAATACGGGCACCGAGGCCGACAAGCAAAAGGACAAGGAAGCCGCCCTAGCAGGAAAACCCCACCGCCGTCGGTTACCCGACACCCGGCAATCGATCACCCACAAGTTCAGCATCTCGGGTCACGAGGGCTACATCACCGTGGGTCTGTTCGAGGACGGTCGCCCCGGCGAGTTGTTCATCACCATGGCCAAGGAAGGTTCGACCATCGGCGGCCTGATGGACGCCTTCGGCACGAGCGTGTCGATGAGCCTGCAATACGGCGTGCCCCTGGAGGATTACGTCCGCAAGTTCTCGCATCAGCGGTTCGAGCCGCAGGGCTACACCAAGAACCCCGACATCCGCATCGCCAAGAGCGTGATCGACTACATCTTCCGCTGGCTGGGGATCACCTTCCTCCCCGGCTACAAGGAAGCCAATTCGAACATCATCTCCAACAAAGGGCGAGTCGGGGCGTCCTCGCCCCCGGAGGATATTCCCACCCAGCTCCAGCCCGTCGACAAGATGTCCGGCGGGCTGAAAGTCGCCAAGGCAGAAGGCGGAAAGGGAAAAGGGGGAACCAACGGTCACCACCCCGAGCGTTCTCGAACCGAGCGAGCCGGGGCGTCCTCGCCCCCGGTCTCCTACACTCCCCAAGACAGCCCCGACGCGCTGCTCGATTACGACGAGTTCGAAGGCAACCGCAACGAGCAATTCGCCAGCTTCCAAAGCGACGCCCCCCCCTGCGACGGCTGCGGCATGATCACCGTCCGCAACGGCAACTGCTACCTGTGCCATAACTGCGGGAATAGCATGGGATGTAGCTGAGGAAACTACTGAATGCGTCTTCTGAGACGCAATCTGATCATGGAATATTACCTGTTGATCGATTCAACTTTTTGTAACTGGCTTTCAGAGTAACAAGAACCTCGATGTGCGATCTTGTAGAGTTGGCTACGTCTCGTGGCCCCGACTTGGCTTTGCGTCGCTATGCGTAGGTTTGTGTTCGCGTACTGCTTGTAACTTGTGACTGAACGATTTGCATGTATTCGTCTTTCGGAGTTCCGTTGTGTTTTCGACAACGAGTCGGGCAACGAACCGAAGTTTGTTTCCTTTTTTAATGGAGGTTCGTCATGATGAAGTCAATAGGAATTGCAACCGGTGGAGTTGCTATCGGAGTCCCCCGTGTGGGGTATCGCACTTTTGTTTGGTGGAGTGTTTATTTTGGGAGGCGCGGCAGGCTTTGCCGTATATGGGATGAAAGGAGCAATTGCAGGTGCGACAGCGGCTATTGTGAGTTAGAACAGACTGTTTTCTGACTGCGGCCCCACAGTCCCATTATTGGGGCCGCAGCAGTAACCTCATTTGCTCGAACCACATCTGCATAGGAATTCGAAAACTGAAATTGCACTTGGGGAGCAAAGGCCGTTTCAGACAATCAAGGTACAGTAATTGGTTTGCCACATTACGAACTTCAAGCTTGAGTACATCAGCTAAAGGATATTGACAGGGTTTCCGTAGCCATAGCCACTTTACACTATGTCCATCTTGGCTACTGTCCCTCAATACTTGAGGTGAAGTAGGTTTCATGAGGACGAAATTAGCTCGGTCAATTTCGGCCTCGACACAACGGCGCTGGACTTGAAACCGTTTTTCTCGGCCGAGGAACACGGGATTGCATTTTTCCCAGGGCGACGGTCGCTGACGCGACCTTGCCCTGGGCTAGAATAGCGCCGTCCCGATGGGACTGAAAGACTAAATCACGCTAACTTTCGTACAGGGCCGATCAGTTTTTCAAATTGTCATAAGGATCAAGCCGATCCGCGGCGCGCTCTTCATCCCCGCGCAGGCGGGGATGACGGTGGGCATTTTTGAAACTGCTTCTAGTATTCCCCCTA
>CALMBE010000156.1 GCA_937860165.1 uncultured Planctomycetaceae bacterium | reverse complement strand
AGTTTGCGGATCGATTGCTGGATTTTTGTAAGTTCCGACATCAGATTCTTCTGGGTCTGAAGTCTTCCGGCTGTGTCGACGATGCAGACATCGGCCCCGGTGGCGAGGCATTCCTCGACCGCGCGGTACGCAACCGACGCGGGATGGGCACCCTGCTCTCCCGTGACCACATGCACTCCCAGCCGTTGGGACCAGATCTTGAGTTGCTCGACAGCCGCGGCCCGGAAAGTGTCCCCGGCCCCCAACACGATTTTTTTACCTTGCGACTTCAACAGGTGCGCGAGTTTGGCGATCGAGGTCGTCTTGCCCGCCCCATTGACGCCGCAGACCATGATCACCGTGGGTCCCGACGTGGCGAAGCGAATCGGCGAATCTTCCTGGGTCAGCAACTCGGTGAGTTTCGATTTCCAAGTGCCGACGAGTTCTTCGAGTGTGACCACGCGTCCCCGCATTTTGGTGGAAACTTCGGTGACGATCTGTTCGACCGAGTCATACCCCATATCCGTTTTGAAGAGAATCGCGCGCATTTCATCGAGAAAGGCATCGTCGATCAACCGTCCTTCACTCTTAAAGAGGTCCCGGACGTCGGTCTTGAGGAGCGATGCAGTCTTCTGCAATCCGCGTTTGAATTTATCGAAGAAACCCATGGAAGAAAGGGGGAAGGAGGAAGGGGGATAGGTGGGTGGTCAGTGGTCCGTTGTCAGTTGCAATTCAAGACTGACAACGGACCACTGACAACGGACAATCATCACTCATTCTTCTCTATCAGTTTGTCCAAAATTCCGTTAACGAACTGCGAGGAACTGGCGGAACCGAAGCGTTTGGCGAGTTCCACCGCTTCGTCGACGGCCACGCGATCCGGGGTATCGGTATAGCGCATTTCAAACGCCCCGAGACGTAACACATTGCGATCGGTGACAGCCATCCGCGAGACGCTCCAGTTCTCCGCCTTGGCGGCAATCAGGGCATCGAGTTCATCGCGATTGCGCAGTACACCCAGCACCAATGAGACAGCGAAGTCACGGAGCACAGGGTCTTTCATGCGACCTTCGAGCAGCGGCATCACCTGATCCCGGGAATCTCTGGGGTTCAGATCTTCCTGAAACAAGGCCTGCAGGGCAACTTCACGGGCTCGCGTACGTCCAGCCATTTCTATCCGATGCAAACGTTGAAAAAAAATCTAGGAAACGGGATGGCGGTAAGTCTAGCAATCAACTCTCCAAGAATACCAAGAACGGAACGCTAATAAACACTAATCAACGCTAATTCTTATTAGTGTAGATTAGCGAAGATTAGTGTTCAGCTTGTCTTCATCTGGTGACCTTGGAGTGCTGGGTGGGTAGTACATTCTATGCACGAGGGCAGTTCTTGAGCAATCCGACCATCGCCAGGGCCGCCTCGGCACATTCGACCCCCTTATTGCCGACGTTGCCCCCGGCCCTGTGGATCGCTTGTTCCATGGATTCGCAAGTGAGAATTCCGAACAACACCGGCAGATCGCTCGCCAAGGCAATCTGTTGAATGGCGTGGCTCACGGAGCGATTGATGTATTGATCGTGAGAGGTCTCCCCGCGGATGACCGCACCGAGGCATATTACGGCAGCATAACGACCACTCTGCGCGAAACGCTGGGCCACGAGCGGAATTTCCCAGGCCCCCGGCACCCAAGCGACATCGAGATTCGACGCGGCCACTCCCGACTTCGTCAGGGTTTCCACGGCCCCGTCGAGCAATTTTGCCGTGATCGAGCGATTCCACTCGGCCACGACAATCGCAAAGCGGTCGGCAGGGTCAAGCGGTGCTGGTTCGAGGGTGTTAGTCACGCCCCAAGTATCCCATGCCGAGGGGCCTTCGATCAATCCCTGTAGCTTGGGCCCCCGGCCCGTGTATTGGGCACACTGCAAATTACACGGCCCGGGGGCCATGCTAGTTACCCCTCGGCCATTCCCGCGAAGGCGGAAATCCAGTTCATTACGGCACACGGCGTGCTCATGGGTAGAGTATAACTGGGGGTAATAATGTGGAAGATCGTCGCTATCAAATAGAGAAGACAAACAATGAGCCGATTTTTGGGAATTAGGTTCGGCAAACCATTTGTTGATTCAGTGTTGAAAAACCCTGCTGCATGGGTAGTTCTTGCGCTAGCAGTTTGGCTGACACTTACAATGTGGAAGTCTCGACCAATCTCCTTCGAAGCCGACGCGTGGAAATTGGTCGTTGTTTCATGTAAGTTTGATGTTCGATATCGAATGGCTCATGATCTGATTTCACAGATTGAACAGATGAACAGACCATCGTATGATGATTTGCAAACACTCCTGGGACCATCTGACCCAGGTCGCGGTAGTCTTGGAACGGAATTATTGGTGTACAGGCTCGGCAGGGGCGGGGCCATCGAAGGCTACTCCTGGCCGCCGTCTATAGATACTTGGCATTTGGGTATTAATTTCGATGATAAGCAGCAACTCAGGGAAATTGGGATTTATCCCGACTCACCGTGAGATCGTTATAGGGGTAGCGAGCCGGGTGCCACTGGCCACAATCGTCTACCGGAGCAAAAAACCCGTCTATTGGAGCATCCCGTTCGAGACCGCGCTGGCCGAAGCCGAAATCGAATACAA
>CALMBE010000155.1 GCA_937860165.1 uncultured Planctomycetaceae bacterium | reverse complement strand
GAGACCGAACTCAATCGGTCTTCCCTACCCCTATCAGTCAAATTGTACCACTGCCTGAAATACCGCGAAGTGACACGGAATCAACTGTGCATTCGCGGGTTCGGCTCTCGATGGGCCATGATCGCGGCTTCGGCATCGTAAAGCTCCGCCAATCGGGCCTCGACCACTTCAGCGGGCGCAAAATGCTTGGCCAACCGCGTGTAAGTTGCGTGGTGGCGGGCTTCGCTCTCAAAGAGGCTCCGATAAAACTCGGACAGCTCCTGATCTTGGACATGACCTGCGAGGGCTTGAAATCGTTCGCAACTCCGGGCTTCGATCAATCCAGCCACCAGCAGTCGATCGACGGCACGCTCGGGTTCGTTCTTGCGGATCAGTGCATGCAGGCGACTGCCGTACTGGCTCGGCTTGAGTCGGCGAAAACGAATCCCGCGCCGCTGTAGAAGTTCAATAACGAGCTGAAAGTGTTCGAGTTCCTCGTTGACGATTTCCGTCATTTCCCGACAAAGTTCGAGATCTTCGACATAGTGAAAAATCAAGTTGAGCGCCGTGCCGGCGGCTTTTTTCTCGCAGTGCGCGTGGTCGATGAGTACTTCTTCGAGATTGGAATCTACTTGAGCGAGCCAGTCGTCGCCGGTAGGGGCTTGCAAATGCAGCATAGAGACTCGGTGCGATTTAACCAGGGAGGATAACTTGCGGTTCAAGAGTCAATATCGCCGATGGGCAACATCCCCTCAACCGGGGCGGAATGTTTTGCTTCGTTGCGGGCAAAAATCCAGGCGACTAACCGGTGAAACCAGGAGGGGGCTATGCGTTTGATCAGCCATGCCAGCCGCACGCGTCGGCCCATAGCGGCATGCAGTTTGCCCCTCTCGACGGCAAGGAGCGTTTCTCGGACCACACGCTCTGGAGTGATCGTGGAGTGTTGGACGTAGTCGGTTGCGATGCGACGATACAGCTCGTCGGAAAAAGTTCCCTTGGTGAGGAGTTGCGATGAGAAAAAGCCTGGTAGCACTACTGTGACTCCGATCCCCAGGCCGTGCAGTTCAGCATACAGCGTTTCTGTATACGCCAGCACACCAGCCTTGGATACGTTGTAAGCAGCCATAGCGGGGGCATTGAGAACGGCCGCGACGGAGGCGATGTTGACAATTGCTCCTCCTGGAGCGGTTGTTTGCAGCCATGGTACGAAGGTATGGCACCCGTGGATGACTCCGAATAAATTGACTTCGCAGACTCGTCGAATTGCCGCAATCGGCTCGCCGCCAATCTTGCCAGCAGAACACACCCCCGCATTGTTCACCAAGAGATCGAGTCGCGACCAGCGATTCTGAAGCTTCGACCGCAACGGCAGCCAGTGGTCGATGTTCGTCACGTCCAGCGTTTCGACATATCCAGTGCCTCCCGCGGCTGCGATCGCATCCAGGGTTTCTTGTGCGCCGACGAGATCGATATCTGCCACAACTATTTCCCAGCCTCTGGCTGCCAATTGAATGCAGAACTCTCGTCCGAGGCCACTTGCCCCGCCGGTAACGAGCGCAGTAGAGACACGATGATCTTGCTGATTGAGAGCCATGGAGATTTTCTTGCCGCCTAAGCGAGCAGTGTGTCACGGTCGATTCGTGGTAACCGGATACAAATTATGCGCTCTTTGTACGATAGATAACAGTATTGTCGGCGCTTAGTCCCTAGAATCCTTCCAGGGATGCCCCGATCACTGTGGCTGGCGGTATTCCCCAACCCCAACCCAGTCCATGGTCCGCATTACCATGTGTCTGAGCCGCCAGCCACAGTTATTTTCCTTTCGGCATTGAGCGACGGCACACTGTGTTTGCCATTTCCGGGCATTTTTTGGCCAAATCAATCGGGATCGTCAGAATTCTCGCAGCTTGCTAAAATCCCCGCCGCTGCGGAGATTGAAATCCCAGCAATTTGATTGAACGGCCTAAGTCTGCGTCGGACGGATCGACACCATGGGGAAAAAATTCTTGTTTGTGCTGACCCAGACGGCGCTCTCTTGGGCACTGCTTGCCCACCAAGCCAGCTCCTGGGGGCAAGTTCTGTCAAAACATGGCGGAAGTCGCTTGCCACCGATCCGTGTAGCAGATTCGGATGCATTTCGTCCGACGGTAAAGAAACTCAACCCTGACCAACTTGCGCTAGCCGGATATTGTCCGGTAAGCCTGAGGGACAAACAGGAGTGGGTTCTCGGCGATCCCAAGATTCAGTGGGTGATCGGCAATAAGTTATACCTATTTGCCGACGCGCGTTCCAAGGACATTTTCCGGGCAGCAGTAGAGCGATACCTTCCCGTGTTGGGTGAAGATTGTGTTGTCACCTATAAAAACTCCGGAGAAAGAGTTGCGGGGAAACTACAGAGTGGTCTGGTCTACAAACAGCGTCTGTACTTTTTCGAGGGCTCTGAGCAGCTCGGCGAATTCCAAGCCAATCCGGATAAGTTTATCGATTCCGATTTGGCTAACGGTGGAAATTGCATCGTGAGCAAGCTTGAAGAAGGGCGCACCGTAGTAGGTTTACCCGAGACGGTGGCTAGTTTCGATGGCTTGCGTTACCACTTTGCCTCGTTGCTTCATCGCAAGATTTTCATCATGAATCCGACTCGCTATGCAGGGCAAACCTACAGCAGAACCAATTCACGACGGCTTGCCGAATTGAACAGTTCCGTCCTGCCCAAAGGCACGAACAAACCCGAGGTAGCTTCCACGGACATTTCCAATGGCGACAAACTTGGTCAGTCCGAGCGATTCGAAGAAGGGGTAGGTGAAGAGTCCGAGCGAGATACGACCGACTCCGGTACTGCCGCATTGGGGGGGTACTGTCCTGTTACTATTCAGAAAGAGGGGACTTGGAATCGGGGTAAGTCCAAGTTCAGGCATGTTTACGATGGTTATGTTTATTTCATGGCTGGTCCCGGGGAATTGGCGACTTTTCGCGAGCACCCAGAAGCCTTTGTGCCGATTCTGGGGGGGGATTGCGCTGTCAGCTATGTGAATACTTTCACGCGCGTTCCGGGAAACATTTACCACGCGATTCAAACCAAGGGAAAGTTATTCCTTCTGAGTGATGCCGAAAGCAAAAAAGCTTTTGCGGAGAATCCGAAATTGTATCTCGAAGCGGACCTGGCGAATTCAGGAAATTGTGTCGTGAGCCAAAAAGACAATAGGGAGGAAGTTGCTGGCAAGCCCGAGTTCGAAACACTCCACCAGGGTTTACGCTATCGATTCTCCTCGGCCGCAAACAAGACCAAGTTTCTTGTCAATCCCGAGCGGTACGCTGAATAGTAAAGCTTTAGGCAGGTTGCCTGCGCTAGCTCGCATTACTCGGAAATGGTCGAAGCACTAGTGGTCTGTCTCGATTTAGTTGACGGGCGATAGTAC